>JBFMDX010000005.1 GCA_040753795.1 Thermodesulfobacteriota bacterium | reverse complement strand
TCGGCCAACACTTACACGGACGCCGCCGCGGCCGGCACCCTGGCCTCGGCCAACGGCTACGCGGACAATCGTTCGGCCGACGCCCTGGCTTCGGCCAACGGGTACACGGACAGCCTCATCGCCGTCAACAACACCGGCGGGTATGCCGATCCTGAAGCCAACGGCGACAATGCCATGGCTGCCGGTTCCGGGGCCGTGGCCTCGGCCGCCAATTCCCTGGCCGTGGGCATGAACGCCCGGGCTACGGGCGCCAACGCCATTGCCATCGGCAGCGGGGCCGTGGCCACCGGTTCGGTGGCCGTGGGTACCGATGCCAGCGCCGGGAACGGCGGATCGGCCGTGGGCGATTATGCCACGGCCACGGGGGAAAAGAGCGCGGCCCTGGGCCAGGGCGCCACCTCGACCGGTGAAAACTCCGCGGCCATCGGGTCCAATTCTACTGACGACGGGGCCGACAATGTCGTGTCCGTGGGGTCGCAGGGCAACGAAAGACGGATTGTCTACGTGGATTACGGCGTGGACGCTTATGACGCGGTCAACGTCTATCAGGCCCAGTCCTATGCTTCGGCTACCTTGGCCTCGGCCAACGACTACACCGACGACCGCATCAATGACCTGGACCAGGAAGCCAACCGGAGTATTGCCGGCGCCATTGCCATGTCCCGGGCCTTCCTGCCGCTGGCTCCCGGAGAATCGGGCGTGGCTATGGGGTTCGGCAATTCCCACGGCAAGAACGCCGTGGCCCTGTCGGTTCAGCATTACACCACGAGGAACATTCACTTAAACCTGGGCACCAGCATGGCCGGCGGCAATGTCCAGACCGGCGGCGGCATCGGGCTGAAGTTTTAGGGAACGGTGGTGATAAAGGTAACGTAGAGACAAGGCATGCCTTGTCTCTATCGATTTTCGTACATATCCGCCAGGACCGGCAGGAAGGTCGTGACATCTTCCACCACGCAGTAGTCGGCCACGGAAAAGATGGCGGCGTTGGGGTCGGTGTTGATGGCCGCGATCCACTGGGAGTCTTTCATGCCGTAAACATGCTGCTGGGCGCCGGAAATGCCGCAGGCGAGATAAAGTTTGGGGGCAACGGTTTTGCCGGTGGCGCCGACCTGGCGGGAGTAGGGCAGCCATTTGAGGTCGCACAGGGGCCGCGAGGCCGCCACCGCGGCGTTGGGAAAGAGCCGGGCCAGGCGGTGGACCAGTTCCAGGTTTTCCCGGTCGCCGATGCCGCGACCGGCGGCGATGATGATGTCCGCCCTGTCGATGCCCGCGTCCGTGTCATCGGCGGCGGTAATGGTCAGGGGTTGATAAGCAACGGCGGTGTTCTCCACGGACCGGACAATTATTTCCGGATCGGCCGTCAGGCCCGGGTCGTCCGGCGATTTAGAAAAAGCGCCGGGCAGGGCGGTCAGTACCACCGGTCCGTCGGTCGCCCTGATGTCCATGGCCAGTTTGCCGTTGAACAGGGACCGCTGAAAGATGATGTCATCCTCGTCCGCTCGCAGGTCGCTGATCCCCGAAACGCAGACGGCGTTGGTTTTAACCGCGGCTCTGGCCGCGGCCTGACATCCGGTAGCCGTGTGCGGGAAACAGATATAATGAAAGGACTGCCGGGCGGCCAGATCGGACACGACGTCGGCCAGCAGCTCCGGGTTGGGATAGCACAGCGACGGGTGCTGAATCACAAGCGCCGGCCGGCCGGTCTTGGCCGCGAACTCCCCGGCCGGTCCGACGATATCGCTGCCGGCAATCAGAAAATTCGCCCGGCCGCCGGTAATGGCCGACAGGCGGGCGGCCAGGCCGGACAGCTCGGCGCTGACCGGCGCTACCTGGTTGTCGATTGTTTCCGCTACCAGCAGGATATTGTTTTTCATCGGTCATCCTTTCATATCAGCGATTTCTGATGCAGCAGGTCAATCAGGGTGCGGGCTTTTTCCTCGATGGTCCCCTGAATGAACTCACCGGCCCCGGTTTTAGCGGGCAGGAAGACGGACAGGGGGTGCTGCCGCGGTTTCGGCAGTTTCGTTGATTCCGGAACGATCGTCCGGATGGCCTGTGACTTGGCCCGCAGGCGGTTGGACAGGGAGGCGTACCGGGGCTGGTTGATGCCCGACTGCGTGGTGATAACCGCCGGCAGCGGCAGGCGCACGGTTTCGCGCAGGCCGCCGGCCAGTTCGCAGACCGCGGTCAGGCTCCGGGTTTCCGGAGCCATCGTCAGGTCGACCACCGCGGCCGCGCAGGGCAGGCCGCACATGGCCGCGGTCATGGGCCCGGTCAGGCTCTGCATGCTGTCTTCGGACATGACCCCGAAGAGAATCAAATCATAAGCTTCGGTTTTGACAAATTCCGCGATATGAAAAGCCGTTTCCTCGGCCGGCACAAAGCCGTTCTCAGGGCTCAGAATATGAATGGCATGGTCCGCGCCCAGGGCCATGGCCCGTCGCAGGGTGACTTCCGCGCTGCCTGGCCCCAGGGTCAGGACGTCAATGGTAACGCCCGTAAACCGTTCTTTGATCCGGACGGCTTCTTCCACGGCAAATTCGTCAAAATAGTTCATGTGAAAACGGGTGTCTTCGTTCTCCGCGATCCACAGGCGGTCATTGCGGATGTCGATCTGCTGCTCGATATCAATGACGTGCTTGACGCAAACAAGAAGTTTCATGGCATTTTCTCTTTCGTTTTGTTCATATTACCGCAAGGAGCTGACGGTTACAACAAAAAAACGAACGTTCGTTAGATTTTTATTGACAACGCAAATTATCGGCCTATGATGAATAAAAACAGGAAACCGTATGAGCACGATCTACTTCATCCGTCACGGCCAGGCATCCTTTGGAAAGGAGAACTACGACCAGCTTTCCGAACAGGGGATGATCCAGGCCGGCCGGCTGGCGGATCACCTGCTGGAAAGAAAAATTGTTTTTGACACGGTCTATATCGGGCCCCAGGTCCGTCACCGCCAGACCGCCGAACCCTATCTGTCAAGGTGCCGGCTGGCCGGCATCAATCATTTTACCGTCACGGAGATGCCGGAACTGGCGGAGTATGATTTCGGCGGCGTGCTGCGAACGCTGGTTCCGGTCCTGGCCGCGGAGAGCGAATCCTATAATAATGATGTGGCCGCCATGTTCATCGACGGACGGGCCTTCCAGCGCGTGTTCGAAGAGGCGGCCCTGCGCTGGGTCAGGGGCGAATATTCAGCGGCCGACCTGATGTCATGGGATGAATTCTCTTCCCGGGTCAACCGGGGCATCGACAAGATCCTGGACCAGGACGGGCGCGGCCGGCAGGTGGGCGTGTTCACGTCCGGCGGGCCGACGGCGGTGGCTGTGCAGCGGGCCCTGGCCCTTTCCGGAGAGATGACCATGCGGGTGAACTGGCAGGTGATCAACTGCTCCATGACCCGTTTTAAATGCACGCCTGAGGCGATGATGCTGGCGTCGTTCAACGAGCACGACTGGCTGGCTCATCCGGAGAAGGAGAATCTCGTTACGTATCGGTGATGGCTTCGTTAAAAGCTCAATATCTGCGTTGCGCTGCATCCCTCGGGTGCTCACGTACGAAAAAGTACGTTCCGCCCCTCGGGATTTGCGCGCCTTGATCTTGAACTTTTAACAAAGCCATCAGGATCACGCTATTTGTCAGGTGTTTGTTATTAATAACGAATAATCAATTTGGGAGGAAAACATGGATTTTGAAATATCGGATAAGATGAAGACCATTCTGGAGATGATTCACGAGTTCGTGGAAAAGGAGCTGATGCCCCTGGAAGCGGAGTTCGTGACCCATGATTTCAAGGAAATGGTGCCGGTGCTGGCGGAAAAACGGGCGATGGTCAAGAAGATGGAACTGTGGGGTCCGCAGATCCCGACGGAACTGGGCGGCATGGGCCTTTCCCTGGTGGATCACGGCCTGGTGTCCGAAGCCCTGGGCGGCTGCCCGCTGGGCCATTATGTTTTCGGCTGCCAGGCGCCGGACGCCGGCAACATCGAGATCCTTCATCTGCACGGTACGCCGGAGCAGAAGGAACAGTATCTCAAGCCCCTGGTCGAGGGAAAGATCCGCAGTTGCTTTTCCATGACCGAAGTGGACCTGCCCGGCTCCAATCCGGTCATGCTGGATACCACCGCCGTCAAGGACGGGGACGACTATGTCATCAACGGTCATAAATGGTACACCACCGCCGCTGATGGCGCCAAGTTTGCCATCGTCATGGCCGTCACCAACCCGGAAGCACCGGTATATCTGCGGGCCAGCATGATCATCGTGCCCACGGACACTCCCGGCTTCAACCTGGTCCGCAACCTGCCGGTCATGGGCGAGAAGGGCAGCGACTACGCCAGCCACGGCGAAATTCTCTATCAATCCTGCCGGGTGCCGCGGAAGAACCTGCTGGGGCCGGAAGGCCACGGGTTCGTCATCGCCCAGGAACGGCTGGGCCCCGGCCGGATCCATCACTGCATGCGCTGGCTGGGCATCAGCAAACGCTGCTTTGACATGATGTGCCGCCGGGCCAACCAGCGGCTGATCCTGCCCGACGGCCAGACACTGGCCACGCGCCAGATCGTCCGTCAATGGGTGGCCGATTCAGCCGCGGAGATGCAGGCGGCCCGGCTGATGACCCTGCACGCCGCCTGGAAAATCGACCGCTACGGCCAGAAAGAGGCCCGCGACGACGTCTCTTTTATCAAGTTTTACGTGGCCAACACCATGCTGCGGGTGATCGACCGGGCCCTGCAGGTGCACGGCGGGCTGGGCATGACCGATGACACCATTTTGGCGTTCTTCTACCGTCATGAGCGGGCCGCCCGGATCTACGACGGCGCCGATGAAGTCCACAAAATGTCCGTGTCCAAGCGGATCCTGAAAAGTTACCAGGGTAAGTAGCAGACTAAAATGACGTACGCCGACTTTAAAGACAAGGTCATGCTTTCCATGGAGGATATCTGCCGGGATATCTTCCGCGAGAATCGTGCCGCCATCAAAGTGAAAAAAGAGGCGGTGGTGGTGAAGAATCTGGTCAATATCTATAACGCCACCCTGAGCCTGAGCAACAAAAAGGGGTTCCACTCCATGAGCCTTCGGGAGCTGGCCCGTGAAACCAATTTAAGTCTGGGCGCGCTCTATTCCTATTTTTCCAATAAGGAACAGCTCCTGGCCGTTATCCAGGAGCAGGGCTATCGGATTACCGGAAAACTCCTGGAAGAGGAAATCGGCAAAAAGACCGAACCCGTGGAAAAGCTCGACATCGCCATCCGTACTCATCTGTATCTGAGCGAAGCCATGCAGCCCTGGTTCTACTTCTTCTTCATGGAAGCCAAAAATTTGAACAAAGAGGAGCAGAAGAAGGTGATCGCCAGCGAATTGTATACGGAAAAGGTCTTTGCCGATATCCTGGCCGCGGGCGTGACAGCCGGACGGTTTACCACCGGCAACACCTTGCTGGCGGCGTCGCTGATCAAGACCCTGCTTCAGGACTGGTACCTGAAACGGTGGAAATATACGAAAAGAAAAATCAGCGTGGATGAGTATGCGGATTTTGTCGTCAAATTCGTCGAACGGGCGTTGGGGGTAGTTATAAAGTGATTAAGTTTTAAGTGATTAAGTTTTAAGTGGTTAAGTTATTAAGTGAGGGGAGACGATGAGTGTCATCGATCAGCCGAAAACGGTAAGGGAGGGTGAAGACCTCGATATTATAAAGGTCGAAACCTATTTAAAGGATACCATCACCGGTCTGTCGGGAGAGTTGACGGTCAGGCAGTTTCCCAGCGGGTTTTCCAACCTGACCTATTTACTGAAAGTGGGTGATACCGAACTGGTGCTGCGTCGTCCGCCCTTTGGCCGCAAGGCGAAAACCGCCCACGACATGTCCCGGGAGTACCGGATCTTAAAGGCCCTTCATCCGGTCTTTCCTTTTTGCCCGGAAGCGCTGGCCTTCTGTGACGATCCGGAGGTCCTGGGGTGCGATTTTTACGTCATGAAGTGCGTGCGGGGGATCGTGCTGCGCAAGAACATTCCGGCCGAGCTGAACATGGCGCCGGAGGCCGTCCGCAAACTGTGCGACAACATGATCGATATTTTGTGCCGTTTACATGCCGTTGATTACCAGGCCATCGGCCTGGCGGATTTCGGTAAGCCGGAAGGGTATGTCCGGCGGCAGGTGGAAGGATGGAGCCGCCGCTATCGCGATGCCCGCACTCCGGACGCGCCGGATTACGAGAAGGTCATGGCCTGGCTGGCGGACAACATGCCGGCGGATATCGATACCCCCTGCATCATTCATAACGATTACAAGTTCGACAACCTGGTGCTTAACCCGGACAACCCTCTGGAGATCATTGGCGTCTTTGACTGGGAAATGGCCACCCTGGGCGATCCCCTCATGGACCTGGGCTCGTCCCTGGGATACTGGGTTCAGGCCGATGACCTGGAGGAGCAGAAGCTGATTCGCATGCTGCCGACAACCGCGCCGGGTATGATGACCCGGCGGGAGGTGGTGGCGGCTTATCTTGACAGGAGCGGCCGCAAGGTCGATAATTTCAACTTCTATTTCGTGTTCGGCCTTTTCCGCCTGGCCGTGATCGCCCAGCAGATCTATTACCGCTTTTATCACGGCCAGACCAAGGATGAGCGGTTCGGCCTGCTCATCGCGGCGGTGGAGGTGCTGGAGAGGGCGGCCCTCAAGGCCATGCAAAACCCGGAATTCTGATGGCGCGGTAGAAAGCTCAATATCGGCGTTGCGCTTCATCCCTCGGAATTTCATCACGCCACAGGCGTGACTGCATTCCTCGGGATTTGCGCGCCTTGATCTTGAACTTTTTACCGCGCCATCATATGCTGAATGGTCAGCCTGACAGGATAAGACGTCACTATGTAGCGGAGGGCTTCAGCCCTCCATGATAAATGGAAGGCTGAAGAACTTCCGCTACTTGTTATCGTCACCTTTTACGTGAGCCATGCGGGAGGAGGGAAACCATGATCATCGATTGCCATGCCCATCTGGAAGAGCGGCTGCTGCCCGTTGATCTGCTGCTGAAAAAAATGGATGCCTGCGGGATCGACAGGACCGCCCTCATGGCGCCCATGTGCGATCCCATTCCGGAGACCGGTCCGCTGCTGATCAAGCTGTTTCATTTTCTGCTGACGCATGCGTCCTTGCGTTGGGCGGCCCGGTTTATGGCGGCGCGTTTTACCCCGGAGGGCGACATCAAGCTGCCGGCCGGCGCCTATTCCATTTATCAGGATCCGGACAATGCCCTGGTGTTTGAGGCCGTGGACAGGCATCCGGACCGTTTTTTCGGCTGGATATTTGTCAACCCGCGGGGGAATGTTGATCCGGTCAGGGAATACGAACGCTGGAAGGACCATCCCGGCGCCATCGGCGTCAAGGCCCATCCCTTCTGGCACCGTTACGCTCCGGAGGCCCTGGTCCCGGTGGCCCGGGCGGCCGCGGCCGACGGCCGGCCCTTGCTGATTCACGTCGGGTTCGGTGAACACGGCCGGTTCGAGGATCTGGTGACGCAGGTGCCCGGCCTGAAACTCATCCTGGCCCACGCCGGCTTTCCCGAATATGCCGATACCTGGCGGAAAATAGCGGGCAACCGGAACATTCTGGTGGACGTGTCCCAGACCAGTTACGTGGGCAAGAAGATCCTGGCGGATGTGGTCCGGGCCCTGGGCGTGGACCGGTGCTGCTATGGCACCGACTGTCCCTTCGGTTTTCATGATGAGCAGGGCACTTTTGACATGTGCCGGATAAAGAAAAGAATTGAACGGCTGCTGCCCGATGCCGCTGACCGGCGGAAGATACTGGGCGATAACTTCGCGGCGTTTGCGAACATATAATTTCATTCAGGAGGTAACAGATGGTTGATTTTTCATTAAAGGACAGGGTGGCCCTGATCACCGGCGCCAGCAGGGGGATAGGGGAGTCCATCGCGCTGACGCTGGCCGCCAACGGCGCCCAGTGTATTCTGACCGGCCGCAAGATCGATCCCTTGAATAACGTGGCGGACAAGATTAAAGCCGCCGGCGGTAAGGCCGAAGCCCTGGCCTGCCATGTCGGCGACATGGAACAACTCAATGCTCTTTTCCGGCACATTAAAGACAAATACGGTAAGCTGAATATTGTGGTCAACAACGCCGCCACCAACCCTTATTTTGGCGAAATGCTCAACGCCGAGGAGTGGGCCTGGGACAAGACCAACGACGTCAATCTCAAGGGGCCGTTTTTCATCATTCAGTTCGCGGCCCGGCTGATGATCGAAACCGGCACACCGGGTTCCATCGTTAACGTGTCGTCGGTCAACGCCGTGCGGCCGGCGCCCATGCAGGGCATTTATTCCATCACCAAGGCCGGCGTTGTGGGCATGACCAAGGCCTTTGCCAAGGAACTGGCCGCCAAGAACATCCGCGTCAACGCCCTCCTGCCGGGCCTGACCGACACCAAGTTCAGCGAAGCCATCATCGCCAACAAGGCCATTCTGGATTATGCCGTCGGCGGCATTCCCATGGGCCGCATCGCCCAGCCGGAGGAAATGGCCGGGGCCGTGCTGTACCTGGTTTCGGACGCGTCGTCTTTTACCACCGGCAGTTGTATTACCTGCGATGGCGGCATGCTGGCTTAAGGGCTTGTGAGGATTCAAGGGGCCGAGGGTTCGAGGGGTCGAGGGGCCAAGTGAATGTAGGGGCGGCCTTCAGGCCGCCAGCGGAAACGGGAATCCTGAAGGTTTCCCCTACGCAGGCTTGATGCCCTTGGCATAGACCCGTAGAGGCGCCCTTCATATATGCCCATAGATTTGTGAAGCATCCGAGAGATAATACTGATATGTCGAAAGACCTTCTTTTTTTCGCCGGGAAAAAGGCCCTGTCCATCATCCGCGAGGAGGGGCTAAAGCCCGGGCGGGTGCAGGTGGTAACCGGCGCTGCGGGCGGCCCCAAGTGGCTGGTCCTCTATGGCTTAAACCGCTTACTGTTCACCCGGTTTTTCGCGGGTAGAAGTGATCCGCTGCATCTGATCGGCTCCTCCATCGGCGCCTGGCAGTTTGCCGCCGCTTCCGTCAGGGATCCCGGAGCGGCCTTTGATCGCCTCAAAGAGGCCTACATCCATCAGCGCTACGAAACCAAACCCACTCCGGCCGAAGTGTCTCGGGAAAGCGAACGGGTGCTGGCCGGGTATATCGGCGACGATGAAATCCGCCAGGTCCTGGCTCATCCGTTTTTCCGGCCGGCCTTCGTGACGGCCCGGTGCGCCCGGGCGGCCCTGGCCAGTGAAACTCCCTTGCGGCAGATCCCCGCCCTGGGCCTGGCCGCCGCCGGCAATGCCGTATCCCGCGCTTCGCTGCGGCTATTTTTCCAGCGGGTCCTGTTCCAGCATCCGGCAGCCGACGGTTTCTGGAACGGGCTTAACGGTTTTTCCGATCGCCGCGTGACCTTAAGCCAGGAAAACTTCCGCGCGGCGGTCATGGCCTCGGGCTCCATCCCCCTGGTCATGTCCGGTGTCAGCGACATCCCGGGCGCGCCGTCCGGCGTTTACCGGGATGGTGGCATCATCGATTATCACATGAACCTTCCCTTTCCCTGCGACCCCGACCGGATCGTGCTCTTTCCCCATTATATTCCCAGGATCGTTCCGGGCTGGTTCGATAAAAAGATCACCTGGCGGAAGCCGGTCCCGGCATGGCTGGACAACGTGCTGCTGGCGGCGCCGTCGCCGGATTTTGTGGCCGGCCTGCCCTACGGGAAAATATCCGACCGCAACGACTTCAAGCTTCTCCACCGCCGGGATGAAGAGCGGTTCCGTTACTGGGAGACGGTGGCCGGCCAGAGCCGATTGCTGGCCGATGACTTTGAACAAGCCGTTGCTTCAGGCGACATCCGGGACCGGGTCCGGCCTTTTGATTTTTTTAATGCGGCCTGAAGGCCGCCCCTGCAAGGCGAGGGAAATATATCCGGAATGAGGAAGGCCATGTTGCTATCCGGTTGGGGGCGATATCCCCGCGTTGAGGCGCAAGGCAGCTTCTATGAAACCGAAGATGAAGCCGCGGCCCTGGTGTCGGCCGGGCACCCCTGGATTGCCCATGGCGCCGGGGGTAGCTACGGGGACAGCGCCCTGAACCGGGAGGTGATTTTCACGCGGCATTACCATCGGCTGATCGACCTTGATGAAGGCCGGGGCATTATCCGTTGCGCCGCCGGCATGACCCTGGCGGAAATCATCGACCGGACCCTGCCCCGGGGCTGGTTTCTCAAGGTCACGCCCGGCACCAGGAAGATCACGGTGGGCGGTGCCATTGCCGCCGACGTTCACGGTAAGAATCACCACCAGCAGGGGTGCTTCAGTTCGTCTGTCCTTTCTTTCCGGCTGATGCTGCCGGACGGCCGGATCATGACCTGCGGCCGGCAGGAAAACCCCGACCTGTTCCGGGCCACCTGCGGCGGCATGGGCCTGACCGGCCTGGTCCTGGACGCCGCCCTGCGGCTGGTCCGCGTTAACAGCGCTTTTATTCGGGAACGGACCATCCGCTGCCGGGGGCTGAACGAGATCCTTGAAAACCTTGAACACCATCAGGCCGTGCCGTATTCCGTTGCCTGGGTCGACTGCCTTGAGAAGAACGGCCGCGGCCTGGTCATGCTGGGCGAACACGCCGATGACGGCGACCTGAGCCGGCCGCCGCCCCGCTCCCTGTCCGTTCCGGAGCGGTTCCCTTCGCCGCTGCTCAACCGGTTTTCCGTCCGCCTGTTCAACCGGCTCTATTTCCTGGCCGCGGGCCCCTCCGCCCGGACCCGCCGGGTATCCCTGGACCAATTCTTTTATCCCTTGGACCGCCTGGATTCATGGAACCGCCTTTACGGCCCCTCCGGCTTCATTCAATACCAGTTCGTGCTCCCCGACGAAGCCGGGACCGCGGGGCTGCGCGCCGTGTTCGGAAAAATGAGGGATGAAAACGTTGGCCCGTTTCTGGGCGTGCTCAAACTGTTCGGGCCCGCCAACGACAACCCCCTGTCCTTCCCCCTGAAAGGGTGCTCCCTGGCCCTTGATTTTCCCATGCATCCCCGTCTCTTCCCCTTCCTGGACGAGCTGGACGCCATCGTCATCGCTCACGGCGGCCGGCACTACCTGGCCAAGGACGCCCGCATGAAGGCCGGGGTTTTTGAACGGGGCTATCCGGAAGCGAAAAACTTCAGAAACATCAGGCAACGTTACGGCCTGACGGAAAAAATCAACTCCCTCCAGTCGCTGCGGTTGCACATTTAGCCTGTAGTTTGGGGTAGTTTGGGGTCGGACCAAGCCAATAGTCTAATTATAAAAGATAATCATGGGAAACGTAGCTGTTTTCTACCTTTAAAATATCTTTTTTAATGGTAAAAACATTACTTTAAGACTCCTCATCTTTTTCGCGAGAAGCAAAGACCTGTCATTATACGAGACCACATCTTTGTCTACCGTTTATGAAATGAAAAGGTTTAGATTGCTCTTTTTAGGGCCAAAAATATCATTTTAAGCCTTGTTTTACAGCTATTTTTGGTTGTATTTTGTTTTAGATCAGTCTGTTAGACCGGTCCGACCCCAGCTACCGGAATAGGAAATTAAAAACGACTTTTGATCCAGGCGATGACACGGCCCAGGACCGGAATCTGCTCATAAATCAGCGAGGTGTCCCAGTAGTCCTGGTGAAATACGATTTGCCCCCGGTCATTGAATCGTACATGGGACATGCCCACGGTCTCGATAACTTTTTCAAGGTCCCGCTCGAGGATAAGGTGCATGATCCAGCGGAAATAATATTCGCCTTCCGAGTCGACCACATCCGCTATTTCAAAACGGCAGGAATGAACACTTTCAACGCTTCTCAGAAAATAGGCCTCTATGGCGTCCAGTCCCTGAACGTGTTTAAACCCGTCGGCGAAAAAGGCATCCGGCGCATACAGTTCCCGGACGCCGGCGCGAATGTTTTCTGGTGAAAAAACAGCGTAAAATTTCCGGAATTTTTCGATTGCCTCCCGGGAGGCGTTCGTGTCCGGATTAAAACCCGGAGAACGGAGCGGATCCGTATCCTGCAATATGTTCAGGTAATCCGTTGAAATCTGGAAAGACCGGTGTTTCGGGGAACAACCGATCAAACAGAAGGCTGAAATGATCAGCAAAAGCCATAAACGATTTTTCATACTTAAATGCTCCCAGTTATTTTAATCCCTGCCCGTTAAACATGATGGCTTGGTAAAAAGCCCAATATCTGCGTTGCGCTGCATCCTCCGTAATTTCACGTACTGCTGAGTACGCTGCGTTCCTCAGGGCTTATGCGCCGTGGTCCAGCGGTCTACTTCCAGCCAGCGGTCAAGAAGCCATTCCTTACGTTTCGGGTGATCTCCGGGAATTTCCCGTGCTGCGATCCGGCGAAAATTCACATGAACGGTTTTACCGATCAGATCGCCCCGCCAGAACTGTCTGAAATTTACCGCTGCTTCAAAGCCGGTGTGGGCGCAGATAACGATATCTGCTTCCGGCGCCCCTTCCACCGCCGCGGAAAAGCCGCCCATCCGGGGAGGGAGCACGTTCCGCATGGCATTCACGCGTGACATGATTTCCGGCTGTTCGGTTGCGGATAGTTTTGCCCTGATTGTTTCCAGTTTGCGGGGATAAAAACGGGTGCCTTCAGGATAAATCAGCACGCCGTCCCGTTGTCCCATGCCGGTGGCAAGCTCGCGGATGCAGCTTAATTCTCTTTCCGTGTGTTGCCCGCTCCGGTCCACGAAAACATTGGGCAGACGGTTACCGACCACATCCAGGCATGGGTCCCAGAGCAATTCCCGTTTGAGCACGAACCGGAGGAGCATGCGGTGGGTGTTGGCGATAAGGACCGAAGCCAGGACCGTATCCGCCGTGCTCGCGTGGCGGATCAGCAGAATGATGGGGCCGGGAAAGGCGCATTCGATGCCTTCCACCCTGATGGACATGGAGAAGATCTTCAGGGAACTGTGGAGCAGGGCATGGGCCCAGCGGGCCTGAAGCCATGCATTCTGCCGGATAAAGCGTTCCCTGCCCAGACCCATAAAGGCCCCGCTGATGATCCATGAGAGGAAAGCGCCGGCGAGCCCCAGCATTTCACAGTTCAGGTAGAGCGTAAAAAAGAGGACGCATCTTGTTCGCGGCAGGGCCGCGCGATGGGGCAGCATCAAATCCGGTATGAGCGTGAACAGGGCGATGACGGGAAACCCCGCCGTGGCCAGGAACCATAAAGAAAAATACAGGGAAAAGGAAATCAGCCGCCGCTTCCAGATCCGAAACAATTTGGCTTCAACAGGATCGGTAATCATGACTTGTCCGTTTCTCCGAATGATTGTTTTCCGGCAAACCGGGAGAAAAAGGCGCCGGTCCGCCTGATGTATTCAAGGTATTCGGGCCGATGTTCCATAGATGGCCTGTACCAGCCTGTTTTTAATTGTGAAATCAGATGGTTTTCGGATGATGAGTATGGTACGATCATAAACCACTGACGGAAATAAGCAAGGGGAAAAGAATCAAATCCCGGAAGGAGAAGAAGTCGTTATAGACAGAAAAACTGGAAGAGGCCTTCAGAACATTCGGGATTACAGAAAACCCCGGGTTTTTGAAAACAGCGCTATTGTTGTTACCAGGACCCGAGCTTTGGCATCAGTCCGCCACACGGCGGTCCCTGCAGCCGCGGCCAAATCAACTCGCGAAATTTCCGGGCATTAAAGTGCCATTTTATCTATTTAGCCGGAAACTGGAGTCAGCACCGTATTCCCATATTCCCCTTCGACACAGTCAAAGCAGGAAGAGACGGTTTGTTCATAAAAAAAGAGCGGCGCAGGCGCCGCTCTTTTTACAAAGTCAAATTTCTACCAAGGTCTTAGCCCGGGATGGAAACCGGTGCTGCTTTCCCAATAAACTCCAGTGTTTCCTCATACTTTGACCGCATATTCACATGGCCCTGTTCAATGGCTTTTTTCTGCGGGCTCCAGTCGGACGGGCACTCGGTTTTAAGCTGTCCGATCTTTTCCTCAAGATCCTGTAAAAGGATTTTCATGTCATTAAAATTGCCAGGAACCCTCTCCTTGTCCGCACTCTTCAGCCTGTCAGCCTTTGCAACCACATCAAACAACTTGGCTTTCCAGGCCACCAGCTCCTGCCCCAAACCACTGCAAAAGTCTTTAACGTCCATTATCTCCCCTCCTGTTTAATTGTTTTTAACTCCCAATACCTTATGTATATTCTTCACAAGGTAAAAGCGATATCGATGCCGTTGATATGGCGGGCGAACCGTAAACATGATGCCAAACCATGTTTTTTCAGTGGCGCAGCGGGTTTTGGCTTTCCTCTTTTCTTTTTACATATTAAAATTGTTAACTTATTCACGGATAACCGTTTTGCAACAGGGGGGGAGCCGGGGAAGGCCGAATTCCAATGCGCTGTAAATGGCATGCATGTTACTTTTTCCAATTTACAATGTATGCCAATAAACAATGATTTGACTTGCCCATCAGGGGGATGAACAAAAACTTTTCTAAGTGTTAAAGCTGTTTTCCATTAACTGGCCGGAAGAGGGCAGCGTAACGGGAGTGACTCGTATTTAACGGATAAATTTTTGTCTCAACTGGGAGAGAATAAACACCATGCTACGACGGGTTCGGATTTTTTATCAGGCGGCAGTTACCTGGGCGATAATTCTTTCCGCTGCCACCGGTCTTTACGGCGCCCAGGTCAACGGCGCTGATTTTGAAAAAGAGGTTTACGTCAGCCAAAAGCGTCTGACTCTGAGAGGCGTTGGTCTGCTGCGTTACCTTGCGGTGATCAAAGCCTATGCCGGTGCTTTTTACCTGGAAGAGGGCCTGCCCCCAGCCAGCGCGCTGGAGAACGTGACGCGGCGGCTTGAGCTGCATTATTTCCACGCCATTCCGGCCGAAGATTTTGCAACGGCCACGACCACCATGATTGAAAAAAACGTGACGCCGGAGCAGTTTGCGCGGCTCGCCCCTTTTGTCGACCGGATGAACGCTCTTTACCGGGATGTTGCTCCCGGCGACCGTTATACAGCCACCTATATTCCCGAATCCGGCACGGAACTGGCGTTCAACGGGCAGGCATTGGGAACGGTCCCCGGCGCCGACTTTTCGCACGCGTTTTTTTCCATCTGGATCGGGGCAAACCCCATTGACAAGGGATTTCGCAACGATCTGCTGAAAGGGCTGGCACCGTGAGACATCTCACCGTTACCCGGAAACTGGCTTATTCGGCGCCGGCCTTTTCCCTGGCCGTGGTAGGAATCCCTGTCTATGTCTATCTTCCCAAATTTTATACCGACGTGGTGGGAGTTCCCATCGGCGCTCTGGGCCTGATTCTGCTGCTGGTCCGGTTGTTTGACGCCGTTACCGATCCGGTCATGGGATATATTTCCGACCGGCTGAAAACCCCCTTTGGCCGGCGCCGGCCCCTGATTGCCGCCATGGCCCTGCTTTTCAACCCGCCGTCCGGCCTGGGGACCGCGGCGGCAACCGCCTGGTTTGCCGTGATGGTGGCGGCCCTGTTTCTGTTCTGGACCGTTATCATTGTCCCGTACGAATCCCTGGGACCGGAACTGACCTATGACTATAATGAAAGGACCGCCCTGTTCGGCATGCGGGACGGCGCGCTGATTGCCGGCACCCTGGTCGCGGCCGCCTCCCCCGCCATTGTAAAGGCCCTGTGGCATATCGGGGAAACCGCCGAAGGGTCCCGCGAAGTGTTTTATGTGCTTTCCCTGCTCTACGGCCCCCTGATTCTTGCCAGTGCCGCCTGGTGCGTCTTTTCTTTCCGGGAACGCACGGCATCGCGTCCCGACGACGCCGCCCCTTTTTTTTCCGGCCTGGCATCCAGCCTGCAAAATAGGCCGTTTCGTATTCTGCTGATCAGTTATACCATCAGCGCCATCGGCAGCAACCTGCCGGCCACCCTGATCCTTTATTACGTGGAGTATGTGCTGCACTCGTCTAAGGCCGATCTTTTTCTGCTTATTTATTTTGTCACCGGCATCCTGCTGCTGCCGGTGTGGGTGGCCGGGGCCAGACGGTTTGAAAAAAAGAACATGTGGCTGGCCGCCATGGCGGTCAACACCGGCGCCTTTTTCGGTGTTTTTTTTCTGGGGCCGGGGGACGAGTGGGCCTACGGCGTCCTGGTGGCGATTTCCGGCATGGGGTTCGGCGCCAGCCTGGCCATTCCTTCGGCCATGCAGGCCGATGTCATTGATTACGACCAGATCCAGACCGGCCTTCGCCGGGAAGGGGTCTATATCGGGTTCTGGTCGGTGGCAAAAAAGCTGGCCGCGGCCGTGGGGGTAGGGGCGGGACTGGCACTTTTGGGCGTTTCCGGGTATGATCCCAGCATAAACCAATCCCAGGCCGTGGTGACCACCCTTCGCGTTCTCTACACCCTGGTCCCCTGCCTGTGCAATCTTGTCGCCATGGCCGTTGCCTGGCGCTATCCGCTGACACGGGAGGTGCATCAGCAGATTCACCGGCAGATCCAGCGCCGATTGGCCGGAGAGCCCTTTGTCGATCCGCTGGCTTCAGCCGGGAAGGCTTCAGCCTAAACACGAGGAGGTGCGATGATGGATGTCTTTGTCGATATTTTTCTGGTCAACTTGGCTGCCGCCGTGGGCCTGATGGGGGCCGGGTGGGTTTTCAGCCTGGCAAAAAAAAATGTCACCATTGCCGACTCGCTGTGGGGGCTGGGCTTTGTGCTGATCGCCTGGCTGACTTTTTTCCGCGCGGACGGCGTCCTGTTTCGCAAGGCCATGATCGCGGCCATGGTCACCATCTGGGGCCTGCGGCTGTTTATTCACCTGTCGCTTCGCAACCGGGGCAAGGGCGAGGATCCGCGGTATGCGGCGTGGCGGGCTCAGCACGGGAACAGCTTCTGGTGGGTGAGCCTGTACAAGGTGTTCCTGGTGCAGGCCCTGTTTCAATGGACCATCGCCCTGGGTGTTCAATACGGCCAGGTGGCCGCCACTCCGGCCGCGCTGACCTGGGCGGACGGCCTGGGCGCCGCCATATGGACCGCCGGCATTCTCATCGAATCGGCCGCGGACTGGCAGCTGGCCAGGTTCCTGGCTGACCCGGCCAACCGGGGCAGGATCATGAACCGGTATTTATGGAAATACAGCCGGCACCCCAACTACTTCGGCGAGTCCCTGATCTGGTGGGGCCTGTTTGTGGTGGTGCTGTCCGTGCCCTGGGGCGCCTGGACCATCATCAGCCCGGCCCTGATCACCTTTACCCTGCTGCGGCTGACCGGCGTGACCCTGATGGAACAGACCATTTTCAAGGACAACCCCGAGTATCAGGAATACGTTCGAAGAACCAGTTCGTTTATTCCCTGGTATCCAAAAGACTAAAAAGGAGACAATCATGTCGGCAGGAAAACTTTTGATGGTATACGGCGGCATGCTGGCAAGCTTTCTGGTGATCGACCTGACCTGGCTGGGCGTTGTTGCCAGAAGCATGTATCAGAAGCATCTGGGATACCTGATGGCCCCCAAAGTCAACTGGGGGGCGGCCATCGTGTTTTACCTGATTTTCGTGTTCGGCCTCTTCTTTTTTGCCGTGCTGCCGGGCATCGAAACCAGGGCGCTGGCAAAAACCCTTGTTTCAGGCTGCCTGTTCGGCGTGATCTGCTACGCCACCTATGACCTGACCAACCTGGCCACCATAAAGCAGTGGCCCCTGACCATCACCCTGATTGACATGGTCTGGGGCGCGGTGCTCAGTACCTGCGTGACCGCTACCGGTTTTGCCCTGGCAAAGATGTAATCAGTAATAGAGTCCGGCCCGGATAAAAGATGTCGGTTGACCGGAGCCCTTCATTTATAAGAACATAGACGCTGTCATTGTACGTTCGATCGTAAACCTGTCGAAACAATGGAGGCCGCCATGAAGATTGCTGTGGTAGGAGGGGGGATTTCCGGAATCCTGACGGCGTATCTGCTGCAGCAGAACCATCAGGTCGTTCTTTTTGAAAAAAACGCGTACACCGGCGGACACACCAATACGATTGTCATCCCATCGGGCCCGGACCGGGGGCTGCCGGTTGACACCGGTTTTATAGTGTTCAACGAAAAAACATACCCGGTGTTTATCCGTTTTTTAACCCGCCTGGGTGTTTCCTTCCACAAGACCGATATGTCTTTCAGCTACTGCTGTCAGCGCACCGGTCAGGTCTTTGCCAGCCGCAACCTCAACACCCTGTTCGCGCGGCGCGGCAATCTGCTGCGGCCGGGCTACTGGCTGTTTGTCCGGGGCATGGTCCGTTTTTTAGAAACCATTCGCGCTGATTACCTGTCCGGCCGCCTGCCGGATATAACGCTGGCGGCCTATTTAAAGCAGAACGGTTTTTCCGACAATGTCATGAACTGGTTCGTCGTTCCCATGGCGGCCGCCATCTGGTCGGCCTCGGACGCCCGGATCCTGGGGTTTCCGGTCCGGGCCTTCGCCCAGTTTTATGAAAATCACGGGCTGCTGACGGTCCGCAATCATCCCGCCTGGTATTTCGTGGGTGGCGGCAGTCACAACTATGTCAACGCTTTTCTGAAAAGCTTCACCGGTCAGGTGATGAACCGCCGCCCCGTCGGGCAGATCAGGCGGAACGAGGAAGGCGTGACCCTCACCATGAGCGACGGCGAGAAACTTGATTTTGAAAAGGTGGTCTTGGCCACCCATGCCGATGAAGCGCTGGCCCTTCTGTCCGATCCCACGCCGGATGAAAACCGGCTGCTGTCCGCCTGGCGGTATTCACGGAATTATACCGTGCTGCATACGGACGCCTCCCTGATGCCGCCCAACCGGGTTGCCTGGGCCTCCTGGAATTATCTGCGCGCGGCTGAAGAAGCGGGCGACCGCCCCATCACCGTTACCTATCACATGAACCGGCTGCAGAAGCTGAAAACAAACACCGACTATTTCGTGACGCTCAACCCGGTCCGGCCGATTCCCGGGCAGTGTGTCATCACGACCATCGACTATACTCACCCCATTTATGATGAGGCCGCCTTTGCCACCCAGGCCGAACTGGATACTTTAAACGACCGCTGTCACACTTTTTTCTGCGGCAGCTATTTCGGATACGGTTTTCACGAAGACGGTGCCAGGTCCGCCCTGAACGTGGGCCGGTATTTTGATGTGACCTTATGAACTCAAAAATTTATACCGGATATATCGAGCATACCCGTCATGCGCCCCGGCATCACCGCCTGCGGTACCCGCTTTATGTTTATGGCCTGGATCTGGATGAACTGCCGGCCCTGGACCGGCGCCTGCCCCTGTTCGGTTACAACCGTTTCCGGCCGTCTGCCATTTATGACCGGGATTACGGCTGTCCCGGCGACGAATCCATCAGGGAAAAACTGCTGGCCCTGCTGGAAAAAGAGGGGGTTGACCGGCCTGTCGAGCGGATCATGCTGATCACCTCGGCGCGGTATTTCAACTATGTCTTCAATCCGGTCAATTTCTATTACTGCTACGGCACCGGCGGCGAGACGGTGGCGGTCGTGGCCGAAGTAAACAACACTTTCGGCGAACGTCATTTATACGTGCTCACCAGTCAGCGCAACGACACCGGTGGGTATGCCCTCAGCTATGAAACCGCAAAAGCGTTTCATGTATCGCCCTTTAACAACCTGGAAGGAACATACCATTTTTTCTTCTCGTCCCTTGAAACCGGGCTGGACATAAAGATCGAGCTGATCCGGGACGGTGAACTGGTGTTCGAAGCTAAACTGGTGGGCAAAGCCGTTGCCCTGACGCCCGGATCCCACGCCCGAACCCTGCTGGCCCACCCGGTGGTACCGCACCTGAGCATTCCCCGGATTTACTGGCAGGCCTTCCGCCTGTCCTTTCAGAGAAAGCTCGCCTACCACCCGAAGCCCGCGCCGAAGAGCATCATGACGATTCCCAGCACCAAACCCTTTCTGCTGCAAACCCTCTGTCAGCGGATCGTTATGTCGGTGCTGAGAAAGATCAATCAGGGCCAACTGCAGATGATACTGCCCGACAGACGCCGACGGATACTCGGAACGGAAGGCTCGGGGCCGAAAGGCGTCATTGACGTCCGGGATTATCATTTTTTCCCCCGGCTGGTTTTTCAGGGTGATATCGGATTTGGCGAGGCTTACGTGGACGGGAACTGGGACAGCCCCGACCTGGCGGGCCTGTTTACGGTCCTGATCAAAAACCGCTCGGCCATCAGTGACGGCAACTGGCTGACCGCTCTGCCGTTGTTGATAAAAGAGCGGTTGGCCCATATCGCCCGAAAAAACTCCATCCCCGGCAGCCGCGAAAACATTTACCAGCATTATGACCTGGGCAACGATTTTTACGCCCTGTTCCTGGATGACAGCATGACCTATTCCTGCGCCCTGTTTCAGTCGCCGGGGGACAGTCTTGAAACCGCCCAGCAACACAAATTAAACCGTATCATCGAAAAAGCCCGCATCGGCCCGGACGATCATGTGCTGGAAATCGGCTGCGGCTGGGGCGGGTTTGCCATTGAAGCCGTTCGGCAGACCGGCTGCCGGGTAACCGGTATCACCATCTCGCAGGCCCAGCACGATCTGGCCGTCGAGCGTGTGCGGCAGGCCGGGCTTCAGGATCGGATCGACATTCAGCTGAAAGACTTCCGTCATCTGGAGGGGGCTTTTGACCGGATCGTTTCCATTGAAATGCTGGAAGCCGTGGGTGAAAAGTATATGGCCGGCTTTTTTCAGGCCTGTGACCGGCTGCTGAAAAAAGGCGGCCGGGCGGTCATCCAGACCATCACCATTCCGGACCAGCGTTATCGAGAGTATCGCCGCCAGCGGGACTGGATTCAGAAGCATATTTTCCCGGGGGGACACCTGCCCTCCCTGACCCTGATCAGCAGCATCCTGACCCGGAAAACCGGGTTTACCATCGATTACCTGGAAAACATCGGCCCCCATTACGCCATCACCCTCAATCACTGGCGTCGGCGGTTTATGGATAACGAGGCCCATGTCCGGGCATTGGGTTTTGACACCGTTTTTATCCGCAAGTGGTTTTACTACCTGGCCGTGTGTGAAGCCGGCTTTGCCAACCGCGCCCTGGGCGACCTGCAGCTGGTGCTGGTGCGGGAGTGATCTTCGCCACGCCGCTATCAGCGCTTTATGGTCATGACCGCAAAGTGTTCACGGCCGTCTTTGGATTCCAGCGTTATTCCGGTTAAAAATCGCCGTTAATGGGGTGCCTATAATTTTGACATCAATGTTTCCACCGCCATTTCCATTCTTCGACGGCAGAGAACAGGCAGGGCACGATAAAAAGCGTGATCAGCGAAACCGTCATGCCGCCGACCGATGGAATGGCCATCGGCTGCATGACATCCGACCCGCGGCCGGTGGCCCAGAAAATCGGCATCAGGCCGATGACCGTGGTGGCAATGGTCATCAGGCAGGGACGAATGCGCTTCAGGCCCGCATCGACAACGGCTTCGCGGATATCCTCCACGGAAGCCGGGGAAAGATCCTTAAATATTCCTTCCAGATAAGTGGCCATGATCACACCGTCGTCGTCCACCACGCCGAAAAGTACCAGGAATCCGACCCAGACAGCCACGGAAAGATTGGCGCCCCAGATTGCGAGCATGATAAAACCACCGGAAGCGGACACCAGCACGCCGAAGAAAATTACCGGCGCGACCCACCATCGGGCAAACCCCAGATAGAGCATCACGAACATGATGCCGAGGGTGATGGGGACAAGAATTTTCATGCGGGCCGTGGCCCTGACCTGGTTTTCGAACTGGCCGGACCATTCCCAGTAGTAACCGGCGGGCAGGACCAGCCGCCCATTCCGGACCGCCTGCTGGAGCAGCGCCTCGGCATCCTGGACAACCGAGACTTCATCGCGGTCGCGGGTGTTCATCGTCACATAGCCGACCAGCAGGCCGCGTTCACCCTTGATTTCCTGGGGGCCGAGAACGGTTTTGATGGCGGCAAGCTGGGCGAGCGGCACCTGCGCGCCGGTGGAGGAGGGGATACTGATCCGTTCGATGGCGGCCAGGTCTTCCCGGAAATCGCGCAGCAACCGGACGCGGATCGGGTAGCGCTCGCGGCCCTCCACCGAATCCATGATATTTACGCCGCCCAGGGCGGTTTCGATAACGTCCTGCACGTCGCGGATGTTAACGCCGTAGCGGGCGATGCGATCGCGGTCGATCTCGATCTGGAGATAGGGCTTGCCCACGATGCGGTCGGCGACGATGTCCGTCGCGCCGGGAACCCCGCGAAGAAGCTGTTCCATCTTAAGGCCGATGCGTTCGATCTCGCGCAGGTCGCTGCCGTAGATTTTGACGCCCATCATGGCGCGAAAACCGGTCTGCAGCATCACCAGGCGCGTCTGGATCGGCTGGAGCCAGGTGGGCAGCACGCCCGGAATGGCGGTGCGTTCCTGCAGCTCGGCGAGAATCTCCTTTTTCAGGATGCGGCGTTCCTCAGGCCAGATCCATGCCAGCGGCGCCTTGAGCCATCCAGGCCAGCCCGCGAAAAAGCGATTGACCGGAACCGTCCGCCACTGATCCTCGGGCTTGAGAATGACGACGGTTTCCATCATGCCGATGGGCGCGGGATCAAGGGCCGAATCGGCGCGTCCGATTTTGCCAACGACGCTTTCGACTTCAGGCACGCCGGCAATGGCCATGTCCTGCCTGCTGTTGACTTCCACCGCCTGGGAAAGCGAGGCCTGCGGCAGGAGTGACGGCATATAAAGGAAAGAACCTTCATCAAGGGGCGGCATGAACTCGCGCCCGATGCCGGGCAGAATGCGGCTTTCCCGAACGACGGTCAGGCCGGCCAGGGTTTCCGCTTCGCGTTCGACCGGGTCCTGCCGCCGGAAAAGCATACGGCTTCGTTCGAATCCCCTGTTGTCTTGAATCCGTTGCCAGCGGAGCTGGTCCAATTCCAGCAGGGGGCGCGTGACATCGACATCGGCCGGTGCGTACATCAGTTGCCTGAGCGCCGGAGAAGCTTTGGCGCGGGCAAACAGGTTGACCGCCCATTGCAGGGGGTAAAGGGTTTGGTGAATGCCAAGCCACACCGTAAACCCGCAGAAGAGAAGGATCAGCGGTGCAACCATGAATGTTTTTTTATGACCGAGAATCCATCGCAGAGACGGCGCATATATCCCGGCAATGATCCGTGAAACACGGTTTCTCTCAAGAGGCACGAACTTTTCGCGTGCCATGCGGAGAACGCAGAGGAAAATGCCGATTCCGATGGCGGCGGACATCAGCCAGCCGTGACCGGGCGCGGCCGCGGCGCCCCACATGAACGCGGCATGGGATGCGAATGCCGCCATTATGCCGCAAACCGCCGCCGTGATAAAGATGCTTTTCGCGCGCTGTTCCAGGGGCCGGAACAGCAGATAACAGAGGAAAGGGACGACCGTGACGGCCAGAACGACGGAAGAACCGATGGCGAAGGTCTTGGCGAAAGCCAGGGGCTTGAAGAGCTTGCCTTCCTGATCGGTAAGGAAGAACACCGGAATAAAGGAAACGATGGTGTTGCTGACGGCCGTTAAAATAGCGCCGCCGACTTCGCTTGCCCCTTCGTAAACAATTCCGAAATAGCCTTTTGTCTTTTTGTCCTCCTCCCCGGCGGAGGCGAGGTGGCGGTAAATGTTTTCCGACATGATGATGCCCATGTCGGAGATATCGCCGATGGCGATGGCCAGACCGGCCAGGGACATGATATTGCTGTCCACGCCGAAAAGATACATCAGCACAAAGGAGCTTGCCAGCGCAAGCGGCAGGGTCGGCAGAACCGTCACGGCGGTTCGCAGATGCAGCAGGAAGAAGATAACCACCAGGCTTGCCAGAACGGCTTCCTCCAGGAGCGCTTGCTTCAGTGTAACAAGGGTTTCCTCGACGATGGTGGTGCGGTCATAGAACGGCACGACCCTGACCTTGGAAACACGTCCGCCGCCAAGTGCTTTCGACGGAAGGCCGGGTTCAAGCTGCGCGATTTTTCCCTTCACGCGTCGAACCACTTCCCTCGGGTTTTCACCGTAACGCATGAGGACCACGCCGCCCACGGCCTCCATGCCGGCCTTGTCCAGGGCGCCGCGCCTGAAATCCGGCCCCATCTGTACCGTGGCAACGTTTCGTACAAAGACCGGCGTGCCGCCTTGCTGGCGGATGACGATTTTTTCCAGGTCTTCAATGGTTTTGACAAAGCCCACCCCCCGGATGAAGAACTCCGAGCCGCCGTTTTCCACCACCTTCGCCCCGACGTCGATATTGCTTTTGCGTACGGCTTCCAGCACCTCCATGAGCGTCACCCGGTGAGCCCGCATCTTGTCCGGATGGAGATCGATCTGATACTGCTTGACGAAACCGCCGATACCCGCCACCTCGCTCACGCCGTCCACCGACTGAAGCTGGTAGCGGATGTACCAGTCCTGAATCGAACGCAGCTCGGCCAGATCGAAGCCTTCGCCCTCGACGGTGTACCAGTAGACCTGGCCCAGGGCCGTGGCGTCCGGGCCGAGGACGGGCATGACGCCCATGGGCAACCGCTGCTGGGCCACGTTCATGCGTTCGAGCACCCGCGAGCGGGCCCAGTAATAATCCACCTCATCCTTGAAAATCACGAACACCATGGCAAAGCCGAAACCCGACATGGAGCGGATGGCTTTCACGCCCGGCGTGCCCGTCAGGCTGGTCGTGAGCGGGTAGGTCACCTGGTCGTCCACGTCCTGCGGACTGCGTCCCGGCCAGTCCGCGTAAACAATGACCTGTTTTTCGCCGATGTCCGGGAGGGCGTCCACCGGCGTATGCATGATTGCCCAGTATCCCGCGCCGGAGAGCGCGGCGGTCAGGAGCAGCATCAGAAAGGTGTTTTTCAAACACCAGCGGATAAGCGCATTCACCATGATCCACTCTCCCGGTTAATGATTGTGGCCGGCGGCGGATGAATCCGCCGGAGTTTCAACCGTTGCCGGTTCGGCTGGCGTATCGGCGGCAGGAATGCTTTCCGGAGCGCCGTGGGCGTGCCCCATGTCCGCCTGGAGGCCGCCGGGGTAAAACAGGCTGGGGTGACCAGTTACCTGGAACTGGCTGTCGATGAGAAAACCGCCGCGCGCCGCCACACGCTCGCCCTCGGTCAACCCCTTTAATACCGGGAAGAAGTCACCACTGCGCGGGCCGAGCGTAACCTCGCGCGGCTCAAAGACGCCGCGGTCCTTTTCCACATAAACGATTCGCCGCGAACCGCTGTCCAGAACGGCGCTATTGGGCACGGCAAGCAGGCCTTTTTTTCGGGCATCGTCCGATTTCGGGGGTGCTGCTGTTCTTTCAAGCTTCATCTGGCAGACCGGACAGTTGCCGGGGGCATCATATGTTTTCCCGTCTTCACATTTCATTGGGCAGGCATAGACCTCCGTTTGCGACGGCTCGGCCGCGCGACCTTCATGCGCCGCATGCATTTCCCCGCCGGGTATCTGTTCCAGGGCCATGCCGCACATGGGGCATGAGCCGGTGACATCCTGAATAACCTGCGGATGCATCGGGCAGGTGAATTTTCCTTCCACGCCCGTTGGAGCGGCCCGTCCGCCGGAGTCCAGCGGCGCCCTGATGACCGCGCTGACGAACATGCCGGGCTTGAGATCGTGTCTTTTGTTTTCCACATGGACCGGGACGCGGACCGTACGGGTATTCTCGTTGAGCACCGGCTCCACGAAGGTGACCATGCCGGTGAACGTCCGGCCCGGATAGGCCTCGGCGGTAAGTGCAACCGTCTGACCGTAACGAATCCAGGCAAGGTCAAATTCGTAAATGTCCAGATAGGCCCAGACTGTGTCCAGGTTGGCGATGCGGTAGAGAGCATCGCCGGCCTTGAAGGCGCTGTTTTCAACGATCGTTTTTTCGATGACCGTACCCGTGATGGGCGAATAAAGGGTCGCCCGTTCGGCAACCTTGCGGGAGTCGGCAAGCTGTTTGATCTGCTCCCCGGTGAGTCCCCAGCGGCGCAGCTTGAGCCTGGCGGTTTCCGCCAGAGATCCGTCGCCGCTCTGCATGGCGATGAGCAACTCCTGCTGACCGACAAGCAGTTCCGGACTGTAGATCTCCACCAGGTGATCGCCGGCCTCGATATCCACGCCCGTGATATTGACAAACAATTTTTCGGCATAGCCATCTATGCGGGCAGTGACTGTCGCGAGGGAGGCTTCGTTGTATTGAACCTTGCCGACGGCCCGCAGATTGTGGGTCAGTTCATGATAGGCAACGGGGACCGTATCCACGGCAGCCATGGCAAGGGCGTGACTGGACAGACTCAGGGAGGGTGTGACGCCTTCCGATGGTGGTGCGCTGTCCGCAGGGATCAGGGGCATTTCACAGATCGGGCATTTGCCGGGTTTGTTCAGGCGAACCTGTGGGTGCATGGAACAGGTGTAAACCTGGGGCGAGGCTTCAATCCTTTTTCCCTCCGTGGAAACGGCCATGGGCCGGTGAGTCCCGCGGCCGAGGAAGAAACCGGCAAAAGCGGCGATCAACAGGAGCGCGACGGCGGCCGTAATAACGATGAAACGTTTCATCGGGAATCCTCCTTCGTATTTTGGTGATCAGAATTCTCCTCGGAATGCTGCAACGGGTCGCCCGGCGGTGGCGTGCCGGCAATTAAAAGCGAGAGGTTTGCCAGCGACAGCTCCCGTTGCGTGCGGGCCTCGATGAGCGCGGTATCGAACATCAGCAGTTGGCGGTGGCTTTCGATCACATCGAAAAAAGCAGACCTGCCGCTTGCATATCCGGCGCGGGCCGCCTCAAGCGACTGCCGCCCCTTGGGAATGAGGCGGTTCTCCAAAAGATCTGCGTTGCGGACACTCTCGCGATGCATGTAAAGCATCGCGGCAAGCTCTGCCGCGATTCGCACCTGTTCACCGTCAAGGCGCGCCTCGGCGGCGCGCTTGCCTGCCTGGGCAGCCGCTATTTCCGCTGCGATCCGGTCGCGCCAGACAGGCAGGCTGATGCCAGCCGACGGCCGCCACATGACCGGGTCGGGCTTCACATCAACTTCTAAACCGATCGAAAAATCCGGCACGCCGGCCTTGCGCGCCAGATCAAGCATGGCTTGCGCCCTTTTTATGTCCGCCGCCATCTGTTGAATGGCCGGGTTCTGCCGCAGGGCGGTTTCCAGAATGCCTTCACTGTCAGGTGTCTCCCCGGAGAGGGTGAAGACCGAGGGCGTGGGCGGAATGCTGTCTCCGGGGCCCAGGCCGAGAGCGGCTTTGAATTCGGCCAGCAGCATGCCACGTGAATCTTCCAGATTCTCGATCCGGGTTCTGAGCTGTTCCTGTTCGATCTGCGCCCGCAATACATCCTGAAGCATGGCGCGTCCGGCGGCATTCTGCTGCCGGGCCAGCTGTTCCAGGTCATCAAGCAGCTTGAGCGTATCCCGCTGGACGTGGATGTTTTCTTCCAGGAAGGCAAGCCGGTAATAAGCGCTTTTGACGGCAAAGGCAATGCGGAGAACTTCCGCTTCAAATGCGGCGTAACGCACCCGGCTTTCGGCGGCGGCCGCCTCGCCGGCCGCGCGCAGCTTCCCGGGGCCGGGCAGATCCAGCATCAGACCCGCCATGAGAGAGGAAATCATATCGGCGATGTCCGCCTGGAAGGTCAGGCGCGGGTCCGGAAGGGAACGGGCCACAGAGATCTGCTCCACGCTCGCGGCCCATTCGTAATAGGCCGCTTCGACGGCAGGATTGTTGAGTATCGCGAAACGCAGATAATCGTCTATCCCGGACCGGGTGCTTAGAACCGGCAGATCTGGTTTGGCGTCTCCCGGCCGATAGCGCGAAGCAACCGCGCTGAAATCGCTGCGGATGGTTTTTTCAACCGGAACGGGCCGGCCAGCGCATGCCATAATCAATGATGCAAAAACGGCAGCAATAGTAAATTGTATCACCCCGGATAAAATAAGTTTCAGGCTATAATTCATGGTTTTCTCCGTCCGGCAAATATTTCCATAATTAAAAGACAGGGTTAGTTTGCGCGGATGCAAGGTTCAACGATTTTCCCCCGTGTGATTTTTTAAATTTCACATATTGCGATGTAAATGACAAGCGACAGTATCTGTCTTTTCCATTTTCGTTTCTGCAATTCCGGATGAGAATAATCCACCTTTCGGCCCTCGTTGTATAATCTGTCGAACAGATCGTATTTATTGGTTCGCTCGAGAATTCTAAGAAAGCGCGATTGAAGCTGTTCCATTGCAAGGATTTGTTTCATGGGGGCAGGGAAACGATAACGCCAGGCAGACGGCGAAGAATATCGTGGGCTGGATCGATCTTGTTGTCTGCCGCGGCCAAATCAACTCGTGAAATTTCCGGATAAACCGGTATAATAATGAAAACCGGTTGCGGAACGAACCTTTTTCCCGGAGAGGCGAAAATGAACCAGAGAGGATCCGGCCTGCTGCTTCACATCACGTCGCTGCCCTCGGCCTGCGGCATCGGTGACCTGGGGCCGGAGGCATACCGGTTCGCGGATTTCCTGGCAAAAGCCGGGCAGCGATACTGGCAGATCCTGCCCTTCAACCCCGTCGACCCGCTCCATGGAAATTCCCCCTACAGCAGCCCGTCCGCTTTTGCCGGCAACACCTCCCTTATCAGCCCGGAACTGCTGGTGCAGGAAGGCTTTCTCGCCGCAAAGGACATGACGCCCCGGCCCCGGTTTCCGCGGGGCCGATGTGATTTCGCGGGGGCGGTCCGTTACCGGAACCGGCTGCTGGAAAACGCCTGGAAAAAATTTAACCGGCAAAGCAGGGGGCGCCGGGCGTTTGACGCGTTTTGCGGCGAACAGGCGCCATGGCTTGAGGATTTTGCGCTGTTTGTGACCCTGAAACATCATTTCCGGGGAAAACCCTGGAACCAGTGGCCGGAAGCGATCAGGGACAGAAATCCAAAGGAGATGAGGGCTCTCCGGAAGAAAATTTCCCCCCGCATCCGCAGGGAGAAATTCTGCCAGTATCTTTTTTTCCGCCAGTGGCAGGCGCTGGCGGCATACTGCCGGACAAAGGATGTGCGCCTGATTGGAGACATCCCCATTTACGTCGGCGCAGACAGCGCCGATACCTGGGCAAACCCCGGCCTGTTCAAGCTGGATGAGCAGGGCCGGCCGATGGTAGTGTCCGGCGTCCCGCCCGATTATTTCTGCCAGACCGGCCAGCTGTGGAACAACCCGGTTTATGACTGGGCGGCGCATTCAAAAACCCGCTACCGGTGGTGGCTCGACCGGATGGGGCATCATTTCCGCCTGTTTGACCTGGTTCGGATCGACCATTTCCGGGGGCTGGTCGCCTGCTGGGAGGTCCCGGCCGGGGAAAAGACCGCCGTTAACGGGAAATGGGTCAAAGCCCCGGCCGGGGATCTCCTGCGCGCGGCCAAAGAAAAGTTTTCGCGCCTTCCCCTGATCGCCGAGGACCTGGGCTTCATCACCCCGGATGTGCGGAAAATCATGGCGCGGTACCGGCTTCCCGGGATGAAAATCCTGCAGTTCGCCTTTACCGGGAGGAACGCGGAGCCTTCATTTCTCCCCCATGCCTATGAAAAGAATTGCTTTGCTTATACCGGGACCCATGACAATAATACGGTTCGCGGGTGGTTCGAAGAAGAGGCCACGGCCGGAGACCGGAAAATGTTTTTCCGCTATGCCGGCCGGAAAGTGCCCGGGAAGGAAATCCACTGGGCCTTTATCCGCCTGGCCATGATGTCGGCGGCCGACACGGTCATCCTGCCGGTCCAGGACGTGCTGGGACTCGGCGCCGGGGCCCGCATGAACACGCCCGCCGTGGCCCGCGGCAACTGGGAGTGGCGGCTTGCGCCCGGACAGGTCACGGCCGCTGCGGCGGACAGGCTGCGGGAAATGACGGAAATCTACGGGAGGAATGCCGGATGAACGGAGAGGGAAAAGAGATGATCCTGGTCGGCGACATCGGCGGGACCAATACCCGTCTGGCGGTCATGGAGATGGACCGGGACCGGTTCCGGTTTGTCGCGGAGCAGCGGTTCTCCAGCCGGGAAGAGACCGGCCTGGAGAGCGTCCTTGACCGGTTTCTGGCGGGTTCTTCCCATGCCGTCACCAGGGCCTGCTTCGGCGTGGCCGGACCCGTCTGTTCCGGGCGCTGCGAAACCGTCAATCTCCCCTGGGTGATCGACGCCCGGCAGATCGCCCGCAAGCTCGGTCTTCCCCAAGTGGGCCTGATCAATGACCTGGAAGCCAATGCCTGGGGGATCGGCGAACTCGAGGACGCCGATATCGAGGTCCTCAACCCGGGGACCGAAGACCCCCGGGGCAACCGGGCGGTCGTCTCCGCCGGCACCGGCCTGGGAGAGGCCGTCATTTTCAGGGACGAGTCCGGATCCAGGCCCATGGGGACCGAGGGCGGCCACAGTGATTTCGCCCCGCGCAATCACATCGAGATGGAACTGCTCAATTACCTGCTGAAAAAACATGGCCGGGTCAGCGTGGAACGGGTCTTGTCCGGCAGGGGCCTGTACGACCTTTATCAGTTCCTGAGAGACACCGGCAAACTCGAGGAGCCGGCCTGGCTGGCCGAGCAGGTGCGGCGGGAAGACCCGCCGGCCGTGATCAGCCGCAACGCCCTGGACGGCAAGAGCCCCATCTGCGTCCAGGCCCTGGACATGTTCGTATCGATCTACGGCGCCGAAGCCGGGAACATGGCCCTGAAAGTCATGGCCACCGGCGGGGTCTATATCGGCGGCGGCATCGCCCCCAGGATCATCGCCCGATTGAAAGAGCCGGTGTTCATGAACGCCTTCACGGCCAAGGGGCGGATGAAGCCCCTGCTGCAGTCCATGCCCGTCCGGGTGATCTTAAACCCCAAGGCCGCCCTGCTGGGTTCGGCCCGGTACGCGGCGCGGATGTGATGCCGGCGTGGCAGGGCGTATAACCTTGACACCGCAGGGGCACGGCGCGCCGCGCCCCTGCAGGGCCGAGTCTGCGCTGAATGTCCATATGAAGTCGTTATGCCGATATACCGGCACGTCATGTACAGCGGTGAAGCATCAGATCGATAGACAATAAACAGGAAAGACATTACCGCTATGCGCGAACTGTTCAAGGAAATACGCCATAATCCGTTGCTCTGGCTGCTTGCTTTTGTACCGGTGGTTTTAATGGCCCGGGAATTTTATCCCGAAGCACACCGGCTGCTGTTCGGATTATCGGTCCTGGCCATCGTTCCGCTGGCCGCCTTGTTGAGCCATGCCACCGAGTCCGTGGCCGCCAAAACCGGCGATGCGGTGGGCGGCCTGCTCAACGCCACACTGGGAAATCTGACCGAGCTGGTCATCGCGGTCACCGCCCTGAGCGCCGGGGAATACCTGCTGGTGAAGGCGTCCATTGCCGGTGCGATTGTCGCCAACACGCTGTTCATGCTGGGGGCATCGTTTTTTCTCGGCGGGCTCAAACACCATGTGCAGGAATACAACCGGACCAGCGCCCGCCTGCAGGCGGGCCTGCTCTTCCTTGCCACGGTCGCCCTCCTGATCCCTTCCGCGGTCGCCAAAGCCGATGCCGCGGGTGTCAATGAATTTACAAAGGATCTGAGCCTGGGGCTGGCACTGCTGCTCATCGCGACCTATGGCCTGAGCATGCTGTTCTCCCTTAAAACCCATCGCGAGCTGTTCGCCAGCGCGGAATCCGGAGAGGCCGATGAAACGCCATGGCCCATCGGTCTGTCACTGCTGACGCTCGCCGGCGTCACGGTGCTGGTGGCGCTGGTGAGCGAGATTTTTGTCGAATCGGTGCAGAAGGCGGCAGAGGCCTTCGGGATGACCCGTGCCTTTGTGGGGTTCATTATCGTGGCGCTGGTCGGCGGTGCGGCTGAAATGGCCTCCGCGTTTTCGGGTGCGCGTAAAAACCGCCTGGACCTGAGCGTGGGCATTGCCCTGGGCAGCGCATCGCAAATAGCGCTTTTTGTCGCACCGGTTCTGGTGCTCGCGAGTTATTTCATCGGACCGGCACCGATGGATCTGCAATTCTGGCCGGGTGCGGTGGTAATGATTCTTATCGCCACGCTGACCGCATCGCTTGTCACCAATAGCGGCCGATCGGCATGGTTTGACGGTGTGCTGGTGTTAATGGTCTACCTGATTTTCGCCATGACGCTTTACCTGCTGCCGCCTCAAGGCGCCTGAAATATAAGGACTGAAGTAAGGGTACAGCCTGTATGGTTCAATGGCCCACGATGTTTTTTAGACTTGAGAGGAATCTCCCGGGCCGATTTGCCGAGCGAGATTTCCGCGGTCTGAATTCCGGATTGCTGTCATTTGCTCCCTCAGCGTCCTTAGAGACGGAATCCATGGCCGGCGGTGAGTCGAGAATCTTTTCCGGCAATGTAGCTTTGAATTTCAATGATATTATTGATAATGTTGAATGTGGCGGTATGGGCCGGCGCCGGGCCTGACCATTGTATTCTCTAACGATATCGAATAAGGAGATGTTAACATGAAAAGGAAACAAATCCATAACATGATCGGCCTTGCGCTGGGCGCGGCCTGCGCCGCAACCGCCGGAGCCCAGACGGACTTGGATCGCACAGCGCTGCCGATCCCGGAACCCCGGTTCCCGCGCAGCAATGTGCTCGATGCCCGGAATGCCACTCCGCCGGCGCGTTTTGAAGTAACCGCCCCGGCCGGAGCGCCCAATGTGGTCGTTATTTTAATTGATGATATGGGCTTTGGCGTGTCGGAAGCGTTTGGCGGCCCTGTCAAAACGCCGACCATGGACAAGCTTGCCGACAACGGTTTGAGATTTAATCGGTTTCATACAACTGCCCTTTCTTCGCCCACACGGGTGGCCTTGCTGACCGGTTATAACCATCACAGCAACAATATGGGCGCTATTACAGAAGCTGCGACCACCTTTCCGGGAAATACCGGGGTAAGGCCTCAAACCATCACCCCAATGGCTGAAGTGCTTCGGCAGAATGGATACAATACCGCCGCCTTTGGGAAATATCATGAAACCCCGCCCTGGGAAATCTCCGTTTCAGGCCCCCAGGACCGCTGGCCGACACGTTCAGGTTTTGAGAAATTTTATGGTTTTATCGGCGGTGAAACCAATCAGTGGGCGCCGCTTATTTATGATGGGGTTACGCTGGTAGAAACACCCGAAGACCCGAACTATCACTTCACCACCGACATGACCAACCAGGCTATTTCTTGGGTTCGTTTCCAACAGGCGTTAACACCCGACAAACCATTCTTTATGTATTATGCTCCGGGTGCTACCCATGCGCCGCATCATGTTCCAAAAGAATGGATTGAAAAATACAAAGGAAAATTCGATCAGGGCTGGGATAAAATGCGTGAACTGACTCTGGAACGACAGAAAAAACGGGGAATCGTTCCCCCAGACACCAAACTGGCCCCTAAACCCGAAGCCATCAAAGACTGGGAAAAACTTTCGGCCGATGAAAAGAAATTGTTTGCCCGCCAGATGGAAGTTTATGCCGGATTTGCCGAACAAACCGATTATGAAGCGGGAAGACTCATTTCAGCGATTGAAGAACTGGGTGAACTGGACAATACGGTCATCATTTTTATTGCCGGCGATAATGGCGCCAGCGCCGAAGGCCAGATGAACGGCATGTTCAGTGAGATGACCTACTTCAGCGGGGTGCCCGAAACCGTTCCGGATATGCTGAAACATTACGACGAATGGGGCTCTGAAAGCACCTACCCGCATTTCGCTGCCGGATGGGCCGTTGCCCTGGACACGCCTTTCTCCTATACCAAGCAGGTGGCTTCCGATTTTGGTGGCACCCGAAACGGCATGATCATTCACTGGCCGGCAGGCATCAAAGCCAAAGGAGAATTGCGTTCGCAGTTCGGCCATGTCATTGATATCGCTCCAACCGTTTATGAAGTCACCAGAATACCGGCGCCCAGAATGGTCAATGGCATAGAGCAGGATCCGATTGAGGGAGTCAGCCTGGCATACACATTCAATGAATCCGGCGCGGCTGAGCGACATCAAATACAATATTTTGAAATGTTCGGCAACCGAGGCGTTTACCAGAACGGCTGGTTCGCCCGGACCATCCACAGACCGGCATGGATGCAGAAACCCCTCCATCCCCTTCAGGAAGACAAGTGGGAATTATACAATACCAATGAGGATTTCAGTCTGGCCAATAATGTGGCCGCGAAAAATCCCGATAAACTGAAGTCCATGCAGGATTCCTTTATGGCGGAAGCTGAAAAATACCATGTACTCCCTATTGATGATCGCCTGCTGGAAAGAACCAATGCCGAATTGATGGGCAGGCCAACGATTATGGGCGGCAGAAACACCATCACCTACGGCGAGGGCATGAAGGGAATGGGCGTTGATATTTTCATCGACCTGAGAAATACGGCTTACACCATCACTTCAGAAGTAGCGGTAGATGCCAACGGAAATGGTGTAATCGTATGCCAGGGCGGGCGGTTTGGCGGCCTGTCTTTCTATATGAAAAATGGAAAACCGGCTTTCACTTACAATTACCTGGGGATGGAATCAACGCAGATCATGGCTGAAAAGGCACTGGAACCGGGAAATTACAAACTGGTTTACGACTTTCAATACGATGGCGGCGGAATGGGCAAAGGCGGCGTTGGCACCATTTCAGCCAACGGGAAAAAGGTGGCGGAAAAGAGGATTGAAAAAACCCAGCCAGGGCTTTTCTCGGTTGATGATCTGGCGGATGTCGGCATCGATGACGGCACCCATGTTGCGGATTATGGCGCTTCATCCAGGTTCAATGGAAAAATCAATTATGTGACCATTGAAAGGAAGCCGTAAGGCCGTTTTTTAGATCGCCCTGGCAGAATTTTCAGATCGTTCTGTCAGGGCATCCTTTTTTACCCGATCCCAATAGCAAAAAAATGACATCTGCCGCACCGGATTGAATAAAGCAAGGCGCTTATGCCAACGGAACAAGCAAAGGAGAGCATTCGGGAACAACGCACAGGCCAGGGCCTCCACGTTGTGGCCAAGCCGGTTGGGCCGGTTTGCAATTTAAACTGCGAGTATTGCTTTTATCTGGAAAAACAGGCGCTTTTCGGTTCCACGAAAAATTTCCGGATGTCGGACGATGTCCTTTCGGCATTCATCACCCGCTATATCTCCGCCCAACCCACGCCGATGGTTGATTTCGTCTGGCAGGGCGGTGAGCCGACATTGCTGGGAATTGATTTTTTCAGGAAAGTGATCGAGTTTCAGCGGCCATTTACAGAGCTCAAGAAGATCAGCAATGCGCTACAGACCAACGGAACGCTGCTGACCGATGAGTGGTGCTCTTTTTTGAAAAAACATCATTTCATGGTCGGCATCAGCGTGGATGGCCCCGGGGAGATTCATGACCGCTATCGGCGTGATCGTGAGGGAGAGGGTTCATTTGAAAAAGTAATGCGGGGGCTGAGGCTGCTCCAGAAACATCAGGTGGATTATAATGTGATGGCCTGCGTAGCCCGTGACACGGCCCGGCATCCCCTTGCCGTTTACCGGTTTTTTAAGGATGCGGGTGTCGAATTCATTCAATTTTCACCAATCGTCGAGCGCCTGCCGGATGCAATCAGTAAAAAAGAGGGCTTGCGCTTCGCCGGACCCGCGGCGCTATATAAGGAAGAACTTCAGGCCGAGGTTTCTCCATGGTCGGTGGTTCCTGATGAATACGGCGACTTTCTGATCGCCATATATGAGGAATGGGTCCGGCACGATGTGGGCAAGGTCTTTGTGATGAATTTCGAGTGGGCGCTCAATGCCTGGATCGGTAATCCTTCCCCGGTGTGTATTCATGCCCAACAATGCGGCCGGTCTCTGGTAATAGAACATAACGGCGATGTATATGCCTGCGATCATTGTGTCTATCCCCGATATCGGCTGGGTGATATCACCATTGACCCGTTAAATGAAATGGTGGACAAATCCTTGCTCACCGGCTTTGGTGTGGACAAAGAATCCGCGCTGCCGAGATGGTGCCGGGAATGCGATGTCCTGGCCGCCTGCCAGGGGGGCTGTCCGAAACATCGTTTCGCAAAAACATATTATGGCGAGCCGGGGCTTCAATACCTCTGTAATGGATATCAGAAATTTTTTCTTCACATCCGTAAGTATTTAAAGGCGATGACACAATTGCTTGAATGCGGCCTTCCGGCTTCCCATGTGATGAACGCAATAGATGGGCCGCTGGTCATCAAGCTGGATAAAAAATGAATTTTACGCCCGTTTTATGTCGACAGCTTTCACCCCTCGGGCGAGTCACCTTGACCCCGAGCCCTTGGCTCCATCCGCAGTGTTGCAGGGCGCTGGCAGTAGATTCACGTTCTTGCAGCCATAGATAACTTGGATAGAGTGGGATAATGTCATTTATTCAGTGGAACAAGCTTCGGAAAAATCCGACCCGGCTGCTGGTCGGCGGGTTTGTGGCAACGGCTCTGGCAGGCGGGGTGGTGCTCAGCCTGCCCTTTTCATCGTCCGGTGCGCGAGTCAGTTTTATTGATGCGCTGTTCACGGCAACCAGCGCGGTGTGCGTGACCGGCCTTACGGTTTGCGACACCGGCACCACATTCTCGGCGTTCGGACAAACCGCGATACTGCTGCTGATCCAGTTGGGCGGATTGGGCATAACGACGCTGTCGACGGCCCTTTTCCTGCTTTTCGGCCAACGGACGTCCCTTTCGGCAGGCGAAGTCGTGGAAAGCAACTTTCTTGCGCGTCCCCGCGGAAAGCTCAAGACCCTTCTGCTGCAGATTTTCATCTGGACCGTAGCGATCGAGGCTGTCGGGGCCTTGACCCTGCTGCCGGCCGAGCTGGCCCGCCTGCCGGTGTTGCAGGCCGTCTGGAGCGCCTCATTCCATGCCGTCAGCGCTTTCTGCAATGCCGGCTTCTCCCTGCGGCCGGACAACCTCATGAGCGCCCGTTCCAATCCGGCCGTGATCCTGCCCATCGCGGGTTTGATCATTCTCGGGGGGATAGGTTTCAGCGTGATTACGGAGTTGTTTGACCATTTAAAGGAACGGGTCCGCGGCCGGAGTGCGCGACGGCTCTCCCTGCATACCAAAACAGCCCTGACCACAACCGGCCTTCTGCTGCTGGCCGGCACCTGCGGATTCTGGGCTCTGGAAAGCCACAATCTGCTCAACGGGTCAAACCTGACGAGCCGGTTCCTGATCAGTTTTTTCGCTTCGGTCACGCCCCGGACCGCCGGTTTTAATTCCATCGACTACCTGCAGGCGACTACGGCTACTGTTTTTGTGACGATTGTGCTGATGCTGATCGGCGGCTGTCCCGGATCGACCGCCGGCGGCATAAAAGTCACCACCCTGGCCGTGCTGTTTGCGTCGGCACGCGCGCGTCTTCGCGGCAGTCGGAGAGCGCGCCTTTTTAACCGGGGAATTCCTCAACTGGCCGTAGATAAAGCGTTCTCAGTCGTGGTTCTGGCCTCCGTCTTCATCATTGCCGGAATTCTGCTGCTATCCACCGTCGGTTTTAGCCATCTGTCCCGCATAAATAATGCCGGTCAGCCGGTGGGTATTTTGTTTGAAGTGGTATCCGCCTTATGCACCGTGGGGCTGTCAACGGGGATCACCCCGACGCTGACGGCAGGCGGCAAAAGCATTCTCATTCTGCTGATGTTTATCGGGCGTCTCGGACCGTTGACCATCGCCGTGGCGATTGCCCGACATGAACCGGCCCCGGCCGTGAGGCTGGCCGAGGAGCCCATCATGATCGGTTAAGATATTTGAACTCCCAAGGATCTGAATAAATGGAGGGAAACGAATGAAAGGACTTGCCCGTGTGGCCGTTCTCGGACTGGGAGATTTCGGCTATCATTTTGCTGTCGAACTCTACCGGTTAGGGCATGAAGTGCTGGCCGTTGACAGCAACCAGGACAAGGTGCAGCGGATTCTACCCGATGTCACCAAATCGGCGGTGGCCGACGTGGCGGACCATTCAGTGCTGGAGGAACTGGGAATCGCCGGGTTCGACATCGTGGCCGTGTGCCTCCCCGAGCGGCTGGAAACGACCGTGCTGCTGGTGCATCATCTGCAGAACATGCGGACGCCCCAGATTATGGTCAAGGTGGCCAACGAGGAGCAGGCGGCCATTGTCAGGCTGGTTGGCGCCACTGAGGTGATTTTGCCGGACCGGCATGCGGCCCATAAAGCCGCCATGCTGATCCATCATACCCGGTCCATCGATTTTCTTGAACTGGGCCAGGGATGGATGGTCGTCGCCGGTTCCCCCCCGGCCAGCCTGGTCGGCTCGATGATAGAGCCATTAACGCTGCAGGAACGTTACGGCGTTTCTCTGCTGGCAGTTTGGCAGCCCGGCCAGGAGGGACCGCCCCGCTTCCCGGAGCCGGGTCGACCTGTCGCCAAAACCGATATCCTGATCCTGGCCGGGCACATCGACCGCCTCCGGGAACTGAGAAAGATAAAGTGAGTCTGTTTCTCAATCAAGAAATTGGGCTGAAGGACGCTCCCATGTCTTATTGAGAGCGGCCTTCACCACAGCAGATGGAGCCAACAAGGGCTCGGGGATAGGATGAAGGATGACTTGTTGGCATCGATGTAATATCCGGGTTGGTTCGTTTCCATCCAGGGCTATAAAAGTCACGCGGAAACGTTTCCAATCCAGAAATGAGAATTTTTTCGCAAGGTCAAGGAAAACAAGGGGTTTTGCGGAGGCGTACTTTTCGTACGCCGCACAAAAAACCCCGCAGTTTGACGCCGAGATTGCGGAAAAAGGCCATTGATGGATGGAAACTAGTTCAATACACCTTTGTAGAACTCGACGTTGCCGTAACTGACGGTATAGATCCGGTCGTCCCGGTTGACGTCAAACGTGGCCCTGTCTCCGTTTTCAAAGGCAAGATAAAGTTTGGCCTGGGTGTCATTCAGCCGCTCAATCCGGGCGGCAACAAGTTCCTTAAAGCCCATATTTTTAACTACATCGCTCGGCACCTCGATCAGTTTCGTGTCGACCAGCGCTTCTTTCCCGTTTAACGGGTTTGTGCCGGACCAGAACTCAATCGAGTTAAAAATGAGCAGGTCGCAGACCGAACAGACAAGATATGCCGGTATCATGCAGATAAAGACGCCTTCACGGCCGTATCGGTTTTCCACCACCGACAGGTTGAATTTAGCGGCTTTCCCCATCAGTCCGTTTTGTCCCATGCATCCGGTCAGGCAAATAACAATCAATAAACCGATGAATATTTTTCTTGTTATCATGTTCATACTCTCCGTGTATTATGAGATGGTTGTTCAGAGATTTCCGGTCAATCAAGATTCTTTTTTCAGTTCGCCCCGGTAGAATTCTCTGCCCAGATAACTCACCGTATAAACGTCCTGATCACGGATAACATCGAAAGTCATCTTGTCGCCGTTCTCAAAATCGACATGGAGTTTTGCGTTATTTTCGTCTATTCGTTCAATCCGCGCATTGTTGATGTCGTTTAATCCTATCATTTGAACTTGATCCATGGGCAAATCGACCAGCGCGTTTTTTCCATTAATGAAATTTTTTCCGGACCAGAATTCAATGGAGTTGAATATGAACAGATCCAGAACCGCGCAAACTCGATACACCCAGAGAACGGTAAAAACCAGGAAGGTGCCTTCACGGCCCCATCGGTTTTCAGTGACTTTTAAATTTAATTCTTTCGCTTTAGCGTTTATGGCACCGGTACCCATGCATCCGGATAACAGGGCGGCCACCAGAATCAAGGCTATCGTTTTTTTCATTTTTTTTTCTCTCCTTTCATTCATGTTCGGATGCAGAAAATAATAACGCCTCGCGCTCCAGTCGATCGCGTATCGGCCGGCATCAATCGTTTTTGCCTTTAATGAACCGGATTTTCTGTCTTCTTGTGTTCCAGGTCCTCCAGGTGTTCGATAAGAATGCGCCGCACCTCTTCAATGACCTCCGGCTTGTCCTGACAACTGTGGCCGTAGGGAACCACCAGTTCCGACGCAACCCCCTCCAGGTGAGCGCTTTTATAGGCCACCACGCCGTCATCGCCTTCCGGCGGTTTTTCCTTGCCTTTTACGGCAATGATGGAATGGGCCTTCACCTCCGGCGGGAAGGGGAGTTCCGCCATGGCCAGCAGCGCTGGATTTTCCGGCGACATGCTGTCGATGCTGGTCCTGGGTATGCTCCATTTGAGTTTGCCCGCCAGGGAAAATCGTTCATAGAAGTTAAACAGGTCCGCGCCGGTCTGAATCACTTCCCGGGGCAGGGAAATAAACTTAGCGGCGATCCGCCGGACGATATTGCCGGCCAGGATGCTGCCCCGGTGGGGGGTGGAGATAAAGATGACCCGGCTCACCTCCGGCATGGGGTGGATGACGGCATATCGGGTGACGGTTTCCATCTGCTCGGGGGACAGGTCCAGTTCATCCAGCGACTTTCCGGTGGCCGCCCGGATCAGCGTGTCGCCGCTTTCGGTGACCGTCCAGCGGGTCAGCAGGCCTCCCTGACTGTGGCCGACGACGACGATATCGTTTAAGGCCGGGTCCCGGCCTTCCGGATCGTATTCCCTGATTTTTTTCGCGATGGATTCTCTCAGATGGGCGGCCGAAAAAACCACCGGTTTGCCGCTGTCATACAGGTACATCCAGATTTGAAAGCGCTGGCGGATCCGGGGATCGGACGACAGGGTGTTGAACATCTCCGCCCACCAGACGGGACTGCTCATGGTGCCGTGGACGAAAACAATGGGGATACGGCCCGGCGCATAAGGGTGTGAGGCGTACAGGCCGGGTTTAAACGGTGAACGGCCCAGGCGGAAAAGATTGCGGCCCATTTTCCAGACGATCGGGTCGTTTAAGGCGTAGGCGATGGGCGCCGTCATGTCGATTTCCAGGGGGATTTTTTTGCCGTCCAGCGTGATTTCGTTTTCCCCCATGGCTTCGGGTGAATAGAGGCTTACCTCCGCCTGACAGGTGCCGTTGTCAATATCCCTGATACTTCCTTTGATTTCGGCGAACAAGGTCGCGGCCACGGCCGACGTTACCGGCTTTCCGGGTTGCCGCTTGCGCACGGCCAGAATCGGGGCTCCCAGCCCGGATACCCGGTTGCGGATACTCAGGCCATGGACCTCGAAAGTATCCGCCGGCAGGATGGTGGCCAGTTCTTCCGTGTTCCAGGGTACTTCAACCGTTTTGAAGGTAACGTGGATCTGCCCGACCGGCATGGCCATGATCTTGTCGCTGAGTTCAATCCGCTCGCTGATGAAATTCAGTTGATTGGCCAGACTCCGGTTATATAAATCGCAGGCCAGGCGGAAACGGCGGTCAAAAGGCCCCGGCGGCGGTTCGCTGCCTTCACCCATGAGATACAGGTAGGCATAAACCGAGGCGCCGAGATAATAGTCACTGGAATAAACCGGTCGCTTTTTTTGGGGCGAATCCGGGCCGGGCGGGATCTTTTTTTCAACCTTCGCCCGGGGCGCTGCCAGATAACACAGTTCCGACAGGGTCAGGAGCAGGTCCCGCCGGTCATCGTTGCAGGCGATTTCATGCAATTTCCGGATGACGGCCGCGGGATGATCAAAAAACTCATTTCCTTTAATGCCGTGACGATGCAGCACGATAGCCGTATGGTCGCTGAAGGTTTTCGTCGTCAGGGCGCTGGCGTCGATCTGACGGTATACATCGCTTTCCTTTACACGGGAAACGCCCACCGGGGTGGCGCAACCGGCAATCAACAATGCCGCGATAACAGCCAGGGCAAGTCGTGCGCCGAACCATGTCACTCTGTATTCAATTGATTCCGATCGCATATTCAAGCTCCCAACTCATCTTATAGTTTTTTGTACCGCGCTTTCATGTCGTCTGGCGTGACATACGATGATTTTTATGGTCGATATCTATAAGTTGTTTTCATTCAAACGAAAAACAACCCGATGCCGGAAAAGAATTATCCGGCAGGGGGTGCCACCACCTGCCCGGTCTCCCGGCGATATGCCGCGATGGCATGGCGGTTGGAAGGGTAGGTCCGGTTTTCCCCGATCAAATCCAGCAGATGATATTTTTTAAGCAAAGCAAGGGTCGACGGGCTGGCATGGCTGACGGCAACGGTCACCCCGCGATCGGTCAGCCATTTGAAAATCTGATGCAGCACATCCTCGCCGGTGGTGTCGATATCATTCAACGCCTGGGCGTCCAGCACGAACCATTTGACGGGCAGGGATGCCCGGGTGATCAGCTGTTCCACTTCTTCCTCGAACAGGGTGGCGTTGGCGAAGTAGAGGGACGCGCCAAACCTGTAGATAATTATCTCGGAGTCGGCAGGGATATGGTCGGTTTTCTCGGGAATGAAATAACTGCCGTCCGGTGCTTCGTAAAGGAGCCAGGTCCCGGGACGGGACGCCCGCCGGACCAGGTCGATGGTGGACAGGAGAAAGGCAATGATGACGGCCCGTAACGGCCCCAATCCAAGGACGCAAAACAGGCAGATGGACGCGATCCAGAACTCGGACCGGCGCGTATGCCAGAATTCCCGCAGTTCGTCGATTTCGATCATGCTCAATACCGCGCTGGCGACGACTCCGGCCAGGGCGACAATCGGCAGGGAGGCCAGCGCATCCGTCAAGAACATCATGACCAGCGCGACCGTAACCGCGGCAGCGAGGCTGGAGATCTGTGTCCGGGATCCCGCGGCGTCCATGGCGGCGGTCCGGGACGAACTGGGACCCGAAACCAGCGACCCGGTGAACCCGCTGGCGATGCTGCTCATGCCGTAGGCAAACAGCACCTGGTTGCCGTCCGCTTTGGTATGGTTCTTCCGGCTGCAGTCCCGGACCAGCAGCAATCCCTTGCACAGGGTGATGGCCACCACCGCCATGGCGCCGGGGAACAGTTGCACATAGTCGGAAAGCGGCACTCGCGGCACGGTCAGTGACGGCAGCCCCGATGGTATGGAACCCAGGACCTTGACTCCTTTCTGATCCAGGCCGAGCAGTGACGCGACAACCGTCGTCAGCATCAGGGCGATCAGCGCCGCCGGGGCCATGGGGGCGTATTTTTTCATCAGCCGCACGATCAAGAACGCGCCGGCGCCGACCGCCACCGAGTACAGATTCGCATGCGGTATGGACTTGATCAGGAGGATGAGTTCCGCAAAATAGCCAGTAGTGTTCAGGGAAGCCGTCATGGCATCATGAATCTGCTGACCGATCGCCCCCAACTCCACTCCTTTTGTATGCGACACTCCCAGTATCTTCCGGACCTGGTTGGTGAACACCTCGATGGCCAGGCCGCTGATGAATCCCGCCAATACGGCCCGGGACAGGAAATTCGCCAGAAACGCCAGCCGGAAAAACCAGAACGCTATGAACAGCACCCCGCACAGCAGGGAAAGGGCCAGGGCGTAGTCCACCCGCAGCGGGTCGCCGATGGGCGCAAAACCGATCAGCGCCGCTCCCAGAATCGCGGCAATGGTCGCATCCGGGCTTCCCACCACGTGACGGGAGCCGGTGAAAAGTGCGAACACGGCCAGGGGAAAGATGCCCGCATATAGGCCGAAGACCGGCGGCAGCCCGGCCACCTGGGCATACCCGATGTTCAGGGGGATGATCAGCGCCGCCAGGGTAATGCCGGCGGAAATCTCCCTGGGTAAATTCGTCCGGGTGCCCCCTTTCAAGCCTGAAAAGACGGTGGGCCATTTCATTTTATCGGCTGCATTCATGTTTTTTCCCCTTCCCGGTTTCCATGGCCCGGGATAGTATTGAAACGGTTTCCGACTTTTCGTTATCCGTACCGGTTATGGAAGATAACTCGCTCCAAAGAACACGAAGCCCGCATCCTGACCGGTTACGGTCAGCGTCATCATTCCGGTGGACTCCGATACGACCATGCTCCAGGCCCGGTCTTTCTGAACGCCCTGGAGGATGAAATTCCCCTCCACATGGGCGCTGGACTGGATTTCAACATCCCGCGTGCTCTGGTCGGTCATGGTGCCGACGATGATTTTTTTAGACACATCCACCCTGAGGAATCTCGGGCAGTCGATATCCTGGACCGTAACCCGCTTGCAGTCCGCATTCGGTTCGCACTCATAAGCTTCTATAATCGTACAGATAAAAGGCTTTGATCCGTTAAATTCAGCGGCATTGGCCGATATCGGCAAAATCCCCGCCACCACAAGCAGGGCAATCATGAGCATTCGCTTGTTCATCATTTTTCTCCTGTTTTATTTTACGGTATATCCCTTGCCTTCAAGGCAGGCGGTATAAGCCCGGTTATACTTGTCGCGATTGGCCGCGTATTGCTGGGCCTGCTGCTGTTCCCAATTGTTCTGGGCCTGTTCCTGCTTGGCCACCTGGTCCCGTTTTCTCATTCCGCCGACCAGGCCGCCGGAAGCCGCTCCGATGGCCGCGCCCTTGCCGGCGTCTCCGGCAATCGCGCCGACCGCGACGCCGAGCAGGGCACCTCGGGCAGCGCCCTTAACGGCATTGGTCTGCGGCGCCTCGGCTTGCGGCGGTGGTGTTGTCGCCTGGGGCGCGGCCATGGGATCGAAACCGGACTGTTGTTTGGCCCACTGGTAGCAGTCGTATTTGTCTTTTTCCAGTTGCTCATTACTCTGGCCTTTACCGGGGAAGATCATAAAATCCTCGGCAAAGGCATATCCGGCAAACAGCATGAGCAGGACAGCCGCCACAAAGATCTTCTGCATTTGGTTCATTTTTTCGTCTCCTCATTGTTTTGTGTTACATTTTAAACAGAAAACGGTTATCTGATAAAAACGTATTGGCCGTCACTGACTCATGCCCGGCAGCCCTTCCCGGATCTTTCGGGAAAAATCGGGCCCGTCGCCGGCGGCCAGGGCCCGTTCATTGATCAGGCTCAGGCGTTTGAGTTCGTCAAAGGGAAGCGACGTGTCGATTCTTTTGTTTTCATAGGCGTGGCGGTCGGCGAACCCGTTTAAAATGATCGACCAGTGCCATTTCCTCTTTTCGGACGTCTCCCGGCGGGCCAGGCGGAAGGCGCTGGTCATGCAGTTTTCGGTCAGGGCGTTGTACCATTGCGGGTGTTCATGAAGCCGGTTGATCCGTTCCAGGTATCCCAGCAGCACCCGGCGGGCGTCATCCGGGGAGGCGAAGCGCATACGGTACAGGTACACGTTTTCGCCCTTGCGGAAGTCCGTGCGCAGCCGGACCAGGTCCCGCTCATCGCCGGCGATATAAATCAGTTCGTACTGGCGGAAAAAACCCCTGACGGCCGAATAGCTTTCCCCCGTTTCCTTGCGCGTTTCAATGGAAAAGCAGAGGTAGTCGTCCCCCTCGAAAGCGAAACTGACCATGGTGTGGGCGATGTATTTCAGTCCCCAGTCCGTCAGCATCACGTCAACGCCCTTGAGTTTCGACAGGTCGTAGGTCCGGGTTTCATAGGCCGGGGTATAATCGGTCTCGGAGCGATAGACGTTGTTTCTGACATCATGCACAACGAGCCGGTCACCGCTGATCTCCGCGTAAGGCGTCCGGGCCACGTCCGGCTGCCAGTTCCGGTCATTGGAGGGCTGCATCAGCAGAAAGGACGCCAGGGGAACCAGGAAGGCCGCCAGGCAGAACGGAAGCACCCGCCGGACCGGCGCCAGAAGGATAATGGCGCAATGTGCGGCGGCATAAACCGACAGCAGGGTCAGGCATGCTCCGCGGGGCCAGCTCCCCCACCACAGGGCAAAAATGCCCCACAGGAGAAACGGGGACAGCAGCAGGGCATATCCCAGCCGGGCCGGCCAATGACGGGAGCGATCCCGGCTGGAGGAAAGTTTTACGCTTCGCATTATCATTCTCCGATCTTCAGACGATTGATATCGCTATACGGGAGTCCATCCGGTCAGGAAATGAAACCCCCGGGGAGAAAGATCCACGTACAGTCCCGGGTGACGCATTTCGTCTCCGCCGCGCTCAAAAACTTCGCCGGTGAAAAAATCGGTCATTCGCCAGGTTTTGCCGGCGATGTCGTCCCAGGGCACCCGCACCTGTCCCTGGGCCGGCCGGTCCGAGAGATTGACCACGATCAGGGAACGGTTGCCGTCCTGTTCCCAGCACCAGGCCACCAGGTCCAGGTAACCGGGATTGTCCGGCCAGCCGGAGCGATCGCACAGATGCCAGTCGCCGCCGCGAAGTTCCGGCAGAGACGCGGCCAGTAACAGCTTCCGGTAGAAAGTCGGCAGTTCCGGGTCCGGCGTCTCGTCCGGGCGCCGGCCGAGAAAAACGGGCAGCCGGACTTTTCTTCCTTCGAACTGGCCTTCATGAAAGAGCTTGGCGCCCGGGATCGTTGCCATGACAACGGCGGCGGCGCGCACCTGCGGCGGTGAAAACGCCGCCGAGGCGCGGGGCTCGTCATGGTTCTCGAGAAAGCGGACCATCTTTTTCTGGAAGGCAGGCTCCGCGCACAGATGGAGCCGCACGTTCTCGGCGGTGTCCTTTTCCAGGCGGTCATAGAGCCGCTTGTCGTAGCAGTAGTCAAACCCCTGCTGCTGAAGTTCCCACTCCAGGTCCCAGTAGGCCTCGGCCATGAACAGGAAATCCGGGCGGTCCTTCCTGACCGCCGTAATCACCTCGGTCCAGAACTCGGCTTCCGGACGCTTCCCCGCGCGGACGCCCCAGGTGCCTTCAAATATCCGGTTGATGAAGAGCATGGCCATGTCGCAGCGTACCCCGTCACACTGGCCGGCGATATCCGCCAGGGTGTCCGCCGCCGCCTGCCTCAACCCGGGGGAAAAGGCGTTGAGCTGGAGCACATCCGGCCAGGCCGGGAAAAAGGGGTCCCGGCCGCAGGCGAATATGCTTTTACCGACCTTCAGAAATGAAGCCGGATCGTATTCCGCGTCACCGGGGGTCCCGGAAATGAAATACGCCGGTTGGCCCTTGACCCAGGGATGGTCCGGGGCCACGTGGTTGGGGACGAAATCGAGGATGAGCCTGAGCCCCCGTCCGGCCAGTTCGTTCCGGGCAGCGGCCAGGCCTTTTCGTCCTCCCAGGTGCCCGTCGACCGCGTAGTCGCGGATGCAGTAAGGCGAACCCACGTTGTCTTCCGGTTGGAAATCGGCCAGGGCCCGCCTGAAGTCCTCCAGCAGGCCGCTGTTGCGGTTGGCCACGGCAATGCCCGCCGGGCTCCGTTTCCAGACGCCCATGAGCCAGACGGCGTCAAATCCATACGAGGCAATCGCATCCCATTCTTCGGTGGGAACCGTGGACAGCGTGACGGCTTTTCCGTATTTGCCGGTCAGTTCCCCGAGCCAGACCCAGGTATTGATTTCATAGATCAGTGGATGACGCGGCCAGGTTTTCATGATTTATTCCTTATCTCAGGGTTAACCTGTCGACACCGTGATGATGGGCGCTCCCTCCTTACCCCCGGTCTCGGTCAGTGAAAAGATAAACATCAGGAAGGTAAAGAGCGATTTTGATCTTAAATCACGGTCATCGATCCAGAACCAGTGATTCCGATAGGGGACGGAAATAAAGGCCTCGCCTGGTTTCCCGGAAGAACTGAGAATCCGTATCAGCGCCGGAACCGGGCCGTCGCTGCCGGATTCTTCCGGCATGGTCGGATTCACCCGCTTCTCTTCCACATGCGACATCGGGACTTCTATACATGAGGCCAGGTCGACGAGGATTTCCAGAACCGACCGCGTCAACAGTGCCAGCTCCTTATCGCTCTGGGCGATGGAACCATAGACGATCTTGAATTCATCGGCGGAAAGATCAAGCCCCAGGGTATTGCGGATGGCGTTGATGTCCTCCTGCACGGGGGCCTCCACCTTGCCCGTAAAACGCATCAGGACGCCTTCCATCTCGCTTGTTTTCTGGACCCGTAATCCGATGGCGCCGGATCCCTGAACCCTTCGTAACCGCTCCAGGAGAGGATAGAATTCAGGATCGGCCAACCGCATCCGTGCCGATCCGCCATATCGATTCTGGACGCCATTGATCGAGTGCACGCACAACCGCAGCACCAGATCGATGGGGTACCCTCCCTGGATGAGGCTCAGGATGGCCGTCGGGGGCAGGGGCTTCATGAGGCTGCGGGCGAATTTTTCTCCGCTCAGCGGCGTGTAGGTGATGGTCGGACGATCGGTATAACGCACGGTGCCGCCCGTGGACTGGCTGTTGGTTACCGCTGAAACGATGGGGTCCGCCCAGGATAGCCTCAGGTCCATCTGGCTTTCCACCGAGTACTGATTAATGACCGAAGCGACATCCAGAAAAACAGGCGCGTCGCCATACCGCAGCTTGACGATATTGATCAGCATCTGCTGTTTCCAGGAGTCGCTGATGGCTCCGGTATAGTCAAAGCGGTCGTTGACGACCGTATGGGTCCCAATGCTGGAGCATCCCCAGACCATCATGAGGCTCAATGAGAGGGCGGCCATTGCCGTCATTCGGATCCGTTTCATAAATCGCACCTTTTTACAATGAACAGCACCAGCCGTTTTATCTTGGTGAGCGGAAGGACATAATATCCGGTTCGATTTGAAAAGGGATGCCGTCATCAAACGGTCATCCCTTTTCGCGGTTATGGTTTTGGCTTCACGGGGTGAAAGATTATGTCTCGTCCAGCCATTGCCGGGCTTTGCCTTTTTCAGACGGCTGGAAGCATTCAACCGGAAACTGGCGGAGTCCCTTACCGATAAACACGTTCACCAGATCCTCCCATTTCCGGTCAACCACGACAGCCACCTTTATGATATTCCTGTCGTTGTCCATCTGGAAGGAAAGGTCGCCCCAGTCCCCGGTTTTTGCCCAGCCGGCGAAATCCTCCGCCACGACCAGGATACGGATGCGGCCGTTCTTCCGGATAAAATCGGCGGCGGCTTTCTGGGCCGCCGCCAGATCCGGTTGATTCAACTGACCCGTTATGGTCCAGGTGAGGATCCCCTCATGGAAATCCAGACTTTTTATACCCATGTCATTTCTCCCGCGGGCATGGCCGGTTTGTATTATGTGAGGCTATTTCTTTTCCGGCTGACCGGCGGGCCGGACCGATATGGCCATGGCTTCGGTATAGCTGGCCAGAACGATATCGCCGACTTTGATCTCTTCAAAACGCTTAACGCTGTCGTCCGCGATCACCGGGTAGACGGTTCCATCCGGCAGGCTCAGCTTGATTTCTCGCGTTTTAGCATCGACCGCGACGACTTTCGCCCGGATATCGATGACGTTATAGGCGGTTCCCTTGGGCTTCTGGCCTTTGGGCGCTCTTTCGATCCTGCTGGAAGTGGATACGCCGGGCTCAGCGCCGGTATCCTTTTCCAGTTTCAGGGCGATCGCCTTGGTAAAGGAAATATCGACCAGATCGCCTTTTTTAACCTGATCGAAGTTATATGCCTCTTCACTGACTTTCAGCGGGGCCAGGGTCCCGTCAGGCGTTTTCAGAACCACGTGTCTGGTCTCGTAATCAATGGCGTCGACCGTGGCGGTGACGGCCCGGACTTCGCCCACGATAGCGCCGGGAGCTTTCGCGGACGTGTCCGCGGGAGCCGCCGGTTCTTTCGATTGATTCAGGGCGCAGCCGGTCAAGGCAAGGGTTGATGTCAATACAACGATCAGAATCAATTCAGCTGCTGTTCTCATTTTCATGCCATACTCCTTTTTTTGTTGAAGTTTTAAAGTATTGGAAAATTTATCTTACTTCTTTAAATAACCATCTTTGACCAGCTGCTGGATGATCGCCGCGGAATAATCCTTTATGGCTTCATCCACAGTGTCCGGGTCCATGACGGAGGAGGTGGCCGCCCAGATCAACTCTTCGGTTTTCAGCTCGAACAGACCTGTTTCCACGCGGACTTTGGTGATGCGCTCCACCTGGGGGCCGCTCGGCATGGTCGGCCTCATGTACATGCCATAGCGCGTATGAACGCGGTCGTAGCTCTGGGAGTTGAAGATCACCTCTTCCTCATCGATGTCCACGACTTTTGTGGCCAGGACCGCGTTGACGCCCTTGTCAATGGCCACCTGTTTGACCCGTTCACGTTCCAGCAGGTTGATGTTGGGGATGACGGTGTAGCTGGGGATCGCCGTGATGTTGTACTTGGCCAGCAGGCCGGACATGTGGTCTTCCAGCGGCCCGCGGCTGTCGGTTCTTTTGGTTTTAGCGACCACCATCACCTGGTCCGGGTATCCGCCGGTATACATGTCGTATTTCCAGACCCGGTTCAGCTTGGTGATTTTAGGTGAGGCGGCACACCCGGACAGGATGAGTCCCGCCAGAAGCGCCCCGAGCGCACATGTGAATAGGTTTCTTTTCATCGGTTTTCTCCATAATTTATTTTTGTCAATTTTCCAAATGTTCCGGGTCATAAATCCGGTGACGTCTGTTACAAAACCGAATTTATGGCGCCACGCAGTCCTTACCGCCGCGCATGTCGCACATGACAAAGCGCAATCTCTTCGCCCAGAACTGAAGCGCGTCATCGGCGTTGTTCCAGTCGCTCCAGAGCTTGGTCAGTTGCTTCCCGCCCACCCGCCGGTCAAGGGCGGCGGCGACGAGTTCCCCTGACGCAGCATCGGTGATTTTCATCTCCACGGTAATTTCACCGACACCGGACTGTTTGCCGGTGGCGCCGTATTTGATGGCGGACAGGGCCATGCCGACCGGTATGAGGGTGGACATGGTGTTGCGGACCGGCTTGGTACTGTCGGCGTCGATAATGGCCATCTGAATCCGCAGGCTGCCCGGTTTCGGGTCCTTGACGATCTGATAATCTTTTTCCAGCTCCTGGGTCAGATAGACGTAGGCGTTGTTGGCGAGGGTCTGGTAGTCCTGCAGTTCATCCTTGTCCAGTTCGCCGTCCTTCTGAACGATGACCGGGTCGATAATGACCTGGTTGTATTTTTTTATGTCCTTTTTGGGATTGACATAACGGTAAAGGGCCTGATCGCCCGACCCTTTGACGAGAATTTTCGGGTTGACCAGGACGGCATTTCGGGTATCCACGTCTCTTGCCTGATAGCTTCCCACCGCGCAGCCGCCGAGCAGCATGATCATTGCCGCGGCCATAAGCCATTTCCCTGCTGAAGTTTTCTTTTTCATACGGGATTTCTCCTTTTTTATGACGGTTTTTTCTTTCCGGCCGCTACATAGGCAAAAACAGCCACGGCGAGTACCGCAAATAATTTCAGAAACAGCATCAGCACCTTGAGCATTACCCACGGGAACTCCAGGGGAAGGTCATGCCAGAGAATCAGGCCCGATGCCGCCAGGGCGACTGCCAGTATAGTGATTTGTTTTCCGTTCATCCGTTGATGTCCCGCCGGGGAGCAGTCCGGCTTTATTCCTTTCCGGCCTTATGCTCCCGCTCCAGGCTCCCGTAGCCACTGGTCGTGCCGGCGGCGGATGATGTCAATGGCCTGGGCGGCCGTATCCACGCACTGGGGGATAGCAAAGTCCTCCGGGCTGGCCAGTTCCAGCATTTTTATTTCTGCTCAATGTTCTGTGGCTGTTCAGCATCTTTCTTCGGTTCCGTCATGGCGTCCGCCTCCACCACCCAGCCGCCGCCCATGGCCTTGTACAGATTGACCAGGGACCGCAGCGTGCCGGCCTGGATCTGGGTAAGGTTCAGCTGTTCATTGAACAGGCTCCGTTCCGCGTCCAGCACCTCGAGATAGCTGGTGTACCCTTCGTCAAACCGCAGCCGGGCCAGTCGGGCGTAGTTCTGCAGGGCGTCCACCTGGCGGGTCTGGGCGGCAAGCTCTTCCTGGGATTTCTGCTGATCGATGAGGGCGTCATCCATGTCCCGGAAGGCGTTCTGAATCGCCTGCTGATAGCGGAACAGCGTCTGCTGCTGCATGGCTTCGGCCGCCTTGACGGAGCCGGATATGCGGCCGAAGGTGAAGATCGGAACGGTCGCCTCCAATCCGTAGCTCCAGATATGCGAACTGCTGTCGAACAGTTCGTCAAATTCGGCGCTGGCCGTCCCGTCATAACCCGTCAGGCTGATGCTGGGGAAATACTGGGACCGGGCCACCCCGATGCGGGCATTGGCGGCGACCAGGTCGGCCTCGGCCTGGCGGATGTCGGGCCGGCGCGTCAGCAGGTCCGAAGGGATGCCCGCCGGCACGCACGGAATGGACAGGACGTCGATATCTTTTCCCCGGGTGATGGGAGCGGGATTGCGCCCCAGGAGAATGCTCAGGGCGTTTTCCGTCTGGATAACGCTCTTTTCTATGCGGGGGATGGTGGCCAGGGCTTTTTCATACTCCGATCGGACCTGGCTCAACTCCAGTTCCGAGACGACGCCGCTGGCAAAACGTTCCTTGAACAGGTCGTAAGTGGCGCCGCGGAGGGCCGCGGTCTGACGGGTGATTTCCAGTTCCCGGTCCAGGTCGCGCAGGTCGATGTAAGTGTTGGCCACGGAGGCGACCAGCGTCAGCATGACGGCATTGCGCGTTTCCTCGGCGCCGGTCAGTTCCGCCCGGGCCGCTTCGGTGGCACGGCGGTTGCGGCCCCAGATGTCAAACTCCCATCCCGCGGAAATCAGGCCCTGAAAGGAGTTGTCCACGGGATTCATGTCCGCGGGCAGGGGCGACCGGCCGTCCTTGGTCACCCGTTCCCGGTAGCCGCTGCCGCTGGCGCCGATCTGGGGGAAAAGGAAGGATCGGGTCCGGCCGTAAAGGCCCAGATACTGCTCGACCCGGGCGGAGGCGATGAGCAGGTCCTTGTTCTCCTGCAGGGCCACGGTAATCAGTTCGTTCAACACCGGATCGTTGAACTGCTCCCACCAGCGGGTGTTGGTCAGATCCCGGGCTTCGGCGTAATCGACCCGCCATTTGTCCGGGGTGTTCACGTCGGGACGCTTGTAATCCGGACCGATGGCGCAGCCCAGACAGGTCAGTACCAGCCCGGTGATCAGTAAACGGCATATCTTCTTCATGTTATTCCACTCCCTTATGCGGCTGGATGGTTTCTTCATGTTTGCGATGAGACAGTTTTTCCACCAGATAGAAGCTTACCGGGATGATAAAAATCGCGATAAATGACGCGGCCAGCATGCCGCCGATGACGCCGGTGCCCATGACCTTGCGGGCAACCGCGCCGGAACCGCTGGCAATGGCCAGGGGCACGCAACCCAGAATAAAGGCGAAGGAGGTCATCAGGATCGGCCGGAGTCTCAGCCGCGCCCCTTCCAGGGCCGCCTCGACCAGCGGTTTGCCCTTGTCGTACTCCATTTTCGCGAACTCCACGATCAGGATGGCGTTTTTGGCCGCCAGACCGATGAGCATGATCAGGCCGATCTGGGCGTAGAGATTAAACTCCATTTGCCGCATGAAAATACCGGCATAGGCCCCGAATATCGCTATGGGCGTTGCCAGCAGAACGCTGAAGGGCAGTGACCAGGATTCATACTGGGCCGAGAGAATCAGGAAAACAAACAGGAGGGAGAGAGCGAAAATCACCGATATGGGAACCCCTTCCTGGGCCTTTTTCTCCTGGTACGACATGCCGATGTAATCGTAACCCATTTCAGTGGGCATGGTCTGCGAAAAGACCTCTTCCAGGGCCTTCATGGCCTGGGCGGAACTGTACCCGGGCGCCGCGGACACGTTGATCTGGGCCGAGCGGTAGAGGTTGTGCCGCATGGTGAATTCGGGTCCCAGTCGCGGTTCGGAACTGGTCAGGGCCGACAGGGGCACCGTGTCCCCGTCGTTGTTGCGGACATAGAACTGGCCGAGCTGTTCAATATTGGTGCGGTACTCACCCTCGGCCTGGACATAGACCTGCCATTGCCGGCCGAAGCGGTTGAAGTAGTTGACGAAATACCCGCCCATGAAAGCCTGGAGGGTCCGGTAAACCTGCCCCAGATCAACGCCCTGCTTGAGCACCTTGTCCCGGTCGACGTTGACGAACAACTGGGGGATGGTGGGCAGGAAGGTCGTGGTGACGGAGGCGCACTCGGGTCGTTTCCGAGCCTCTTCCATGAATTTGGCCACATTCCCCGCCAGGAAGGTGATATCCTTTCCGGCCCGGTCCTGGAGCAGGAAGGTGACGCCGCCGGCCGCACCGATACCGGGGATGGCCGGCGGTGAAAAGGCGAAGGCGATGCCCTGGGGCATGGTGCGGAGCCGCTGGTTCAGGCCGGCCATGATGGCGCTGTACTGCTCTTCCGGTTTGGTCCGGTGACCCCATTCTTTGAGGGTCACGAAGAAAAAGCCGCTGTAGGTATTGGTGACGCCGCTGAGCAGGCTGTAACCGGCAACCGTGGTACAGTACTCCACGCCGGGAGTTTCCATGATGATTTTTTCCATCTCCTTGCAGGCTTCGTTGGTTCTCTGCAGGGAGGCCGCGTTGGGAAGCTGGATGCCGGCGTACAGGTACCCCTGGTCTTCCTCCGGCAGAAAACCGCCGGGCACCCGGCCGGCCAGAAGGCCGGTGCCAGCGGCAAAAACCACCAGAAAGATCATGCTGATGGCGGTCTTGCGGATGCACCAGGCGCACATGCGCACGTAGCCGTTGGTGGCATTGCCGAACATATTGTTGAACCAGCGGTAGAAGGCGCCCAGGGGACCGCGGGCGGTTTTCTTCGGTTTCAGCAACAGCGAGGCCAGGGCCGGGCTCAGCGTCAGGGCGTTGAAGGCGGAAAGCATCACGGAAATGGCGATGGTTACCGCGAACTGCTGATAAAGCCGTCCGGTGATGCCGGGGATGAAGATGGTCGGCAGGAACACGGAGGAGAGCACCAGGGCGATGGCCACCACCGGGCCGGACACCTCTTCCATGGCCTTGACGGTGGCCTCCTTGGGCGACAGGCCGCCATGTTCCATGTTGTGTTCCACCGCCTCCACCACGACGATGGCGTCGTCGACCACCAGGCCAATGGCCAGCACCATGCCCATGAGGGCGATGGTGTTGATGGAAAACCCGATCAGGGGAAACAGAGCAAAGGTGCCGATCAGGGAGACCGGCACGGCCAGGGCCGGGATCAGGGTCGCCCGCCAGCCCTGGAGAAAAACAAAAACGACGATAATGACCAGGACCAGCGCTTCAAACAGGGTATGAACGATTTCCTTCAAACCTTCCCGCACGCTCTTGGTCGTATCCAGGGCCACCACGTAATCCAGGTCCTGGGGAAAGGACTGCTTGAGTTCTTCCATCAGCTTGTTGACTCCGTCCACGGCTTTGATGGCATTGGAACCGGGCAGCTGATATAAAGCGAGAATAGCCGAGGGCTTGCCGTTGAGCCGGCCTTCAATGGAATAACTCTGGGAACCCAGTTCAATGCGGGCCACGTCCTTGAGCCGCACCATGGAGCCGTCGGGATTGGCCCGCAACACGATTTCTCCGAACTGCTCGGGGCTTTCCAGCCGTCCCTGGGCGCGGATGGCGTAGGTGTATTCCTGGCCGGGGGGGGCCGGTTCGCCGCCAAGTTGCCCGGCGGGGTTGACGGTGTTCTGCTTCTTGATGGCATCCACGATTTCGGAAATGGTGATGTTGAGCTTGGCCAGCTGGTCCGGCCTGACCCAGAACCGCATGGCGTACTGGCCGGCCCCGAAAACCGTGACGCTGGCGATCCCGGCAATCCGCGTCAACTGGTCATTGATGTTGATATAGGCATAATTGGCCAGGAAAGTGGCGTCATATGTTCCCTTGGGGGAAGTGAGCGCGAGAAGCATCAGGGGAGCGGACTGGGATTTTTTGACCGTTACCCCGTAGTCGCGGACCTCCGCCGGCATCTTGGCGTCCGCCTGGCTTTTCCGCATCTGGGCCAGGACCTGATCAATATTGGGGTCCGTTTTGACGTCAAAGTTGACGTACATCTTCAACTCGCCGTTGTTGGCATTGAGCGAATACATGTAATTCATGTTGTCGACGCCGCTCATTTCCTGCTCAATGGGCGTGGCCACCGACTGCTCAACGGTCTGGGCGTCCGCGCCGACGTAGAAGGTGTTGATGAAGATTTCCGGGGGCACGATTTCCGGATATTGGGCGATGGGCAGACCCAGGAGCGCGACGATCCCGAGAATGACCGTAATGATGGCGATCACGATGGCGACAATGGGTCGGTTGATGAAAAATTTGGCCATGAGACACTACCTCTTTATCAATTATAATCCAGTCTAGTGTTTGGGCTTGTCCGTGCCGCCGTGAGGCGCAGTCGCCGCCGGCGCCGCCGCTCCCGGCGCCGCGGGTGATACCGGTTTTACCACGACGCCGTCCTTGACCTTCTGAACGCCTTCGGCCACAACCCGTTCGCCGGCATTGAGCCCTTCGCTGATCACCCATAAGCTTCCCACGCGCTCGCCGATCTTAACCGGCCGGATGGCCACCTTGTTGTCCTTGTCCACCACGGCTACCAGGTAGCCGCCCTGGAGTTCGGAAACCGCCCGCTGGGGAACCAGCAGGGCGTCTTTCCGGACATTCACCTGGGCCCGGATTCTGGAGTACTGGCCCGGCCGCAGAAAACTTCCGGGGTTCGGGAAGAGGGCCGCCACCCGGATGGTGCCGGTTTTAATGTCAATCTGGCGGTCGGCAAAGGCGAATTCTCCCTTGTGGGGATAGGTGCTGCCGTCGGAAAGAATCAGCTCAAAAACAGTACTCGGCCTGTCCGAATTCCGGTTCTCCATGGACTTGAGATATTCCTGTTCGCTTAACGGAATATAAACCTTGATGGGATCCAGAGTGGAAACGGTAGTCAGCTCTTCGATCTGCCCGGGGCCGACCAGGTCGCCGATCTGGGCCTTGGCCAGGCCGGAAATGCCGTCGATGGGGGAGGTGATTTTCGTAAATTCCAGATTAAGGGCGGCGGTGTCCGCGGCGGCTTTGGCGGCTAACATGGCGGCATGAGTGGACTGCTCCATGCCGATGGCGTTGTCCAGGTCACGCTGGCTGACGGCGTTTTTCTCCGCCAGGGGCCGGATCCGCTTCAGGTTGGCCTGGGCCGTCTGCCAGCTTGATTCCTGCTGGGCCTGCACGGCTCTGGCCTGCTGGAGGCTCGCTTCGAAAGGCCGGGGATCGATGGTAAACAGGACCTGTCCCTTTTTGACAAGGTCGCCTTCCTTGTAATTCTGGGCGATCAGATAACCGGCCACCTGGGCGCGAATGGTGGCGTTTACCATGCCGTCCGTCGTACCGACCCATTCATAGCTTATGGGGACATCTTTCTGGACGACGTCGACTACGGCCACTTCCGGAACCGGCGGCGCCGCCTTCTCTTTGGCCTTGCAGCCGGAAAAGGCGGTGGCGATCAGCAGCAAGGCCAGGACATACATTACCGGCCGGAAGGATGACCTGGCGACATTGATTTGTCGTTGATGACGAGTAGCCATTTTCAGCTCCTTATTTCTAATAATGCCGACTTTCGTTGGAATATGGATCACAGAACTTCTCTGATCCGGATCCATCCGATTCGCGACGCTTTTACTCCACGATTTCGGCGTTCTGGAGCACCCCGGCCGGAAGGGCATCCGGCGGCGGCGTCACCTGGATGTATTTGATGTTGGAAACGGGCATGACAATCAGGCTATCGAAAGTCTTGACCACGATCTTGTCCTGGTCCAGTGCCTTTTTTACCTTGCCGGCGAGGGTGGCGGCTTCCTTTTCGGTGATTTTGGGGTACTTGAAGACGATCTTGGATCCGTCCATGAAATGAATCGTCATGTGCGCTATTCTTGCCATATGCGTTCTCCTTATATTATTACCGTTTTATCCCCCAGATCTTGTTGCAATATTCCCGGATGGAGCGGTCCGATGAAAATTTTCCCATCCGGGCGGTATTCAGAATGGACATGCGGGTCCACTTTTCCCGGTCCCGCCAGGCGGCCGACACCCGGTCCTGGGCGTCAATATACGCCTGGTAATCGGCCATCAGCATGTAAGGGTCCTTATGCAGAAGATTGTCGACCAGAGGCCGGAATAGGTCCGGGGATGCGGGCGAGAAAAACCCGGAGCCGATCTGGTCGATCACCCTTCGCAGGGCTGCATTCTCCTGGTAATAACGGCCGGGGTTGTATCCGCCGGCCCTGATCTCGTCGACCTCTTCGGCCGTTAACCCGAACAGGAAGAAGTTGTCCGGTCCGACCGCCTCCCGGATCTCCACGTTGGCGCCGTCCAGGGTGCCTATGGTCAGGGCGCCGTTCATGGAAAACTTCATGTTGCCGGTGCCGGAGGCCTCCTTGCCGGCGGTGGAAATCTGTTCCGACAGGTCCGCCGCGGGATAGATCTGCTGGCCGTAAGTCACGTTGAAGTCCGAAAAAAAGACGACCGTGAGACGGTTGGCCACGTCGGGATCTTCATTGACCACGTCCGCCACCGAGTTGATCAGCTTGATGATCAGTTTGGCCAGGGCGTAACCCGGAGCGGCCTTGCCGCCGAAAATAAAGGTGCGGGGCACGATATCCAGGCCCGGGTTCTCTTTGATGCGGTTGAAAAGGGTAATGATGTGCAGCAGGTTGAGATGCTGCCGCTTGTACTCATGGATGCGTTTCACCTGGACATCGAAAAGCGATCTCGGGTCGACGGTGATGCCGGTCCGGTTGACGATCAGTTCGGCCAGGTCCGCCTTGTTGGCGTTTTTGACTTCCCGCCAGCGGGCCCGGAAATCGGCGTCATCGGCCAGGGGCGCGATTTTTTTTATTTCCTTTTCAAAACGGCTGATCCAGTCGTCGCCGATGGCCTCCGACACCAGCCCGGTCAACCGGGGGTTGCTCAGCACGATCCAGCGCCGGGGGGTGACGCCGTTGGTTACGTTGATAAATCGGTCGGGAAAAACATCGTAAAAGTCCTTAAGCACGGTCCGGCCCAGGAGTTCGGTGTGGAGGGCGGCCACGCCGTTGACATGGTGGCTGCCCACGGTGGCCAGATGGGCCATGCGCACCTGCTTTTCGCCCCGCTCGTCGATGATGGAGAGGCGGGCGGCCAGGGCGTCGTCGCCGGGGCGGAGGCCCCGGATTTCCTGGAGAAAGCGGTGGTTGATTTCAAAGATGATTTCCATGTGCCGGGGCAGGAGTTTCTGGAAAAAAGGCAGGGGCCACTTTTCCAGCGCTTCCGGGAGCAGGGTATGATTGGTGTAGGACATGCTTTTGCGGGTGACGTCCCAGGCCTTGTCCCAGGGAACGTTGTATTCGTCCACCAGCAGGCGCATGAGTTCGGCCACGGCGATGGAGGGGTGGGTGTCGTTGAGCTGGACGGAAAAGCTTTCGTGAAAGGTTTCCGGCTTTCTCCCTTTCAGCCGGTGAATGCGGAACATGTCCTGGAGGGAGCAGGAAACAAAGAAATACTGCTGGGAGAGCCGCAGGGTCTTGCCGATTTCCGGTTCATCATTGGGGTAGAGGACCTTGCTGATGGTTTCGGAAATAACTTTCTCGTCCACCGCCTTGTAATAGTCGCCGACGTTGAATGCCTGGAAATCGAAGGATTCCACGGCTTCCGACCGCCATAGCCTCAGGATGTCGATGAAGGCATTCTTAAACGCCGGGACAGGAGTGTCATAGGCCACACCCTTGATCACCCGCCGCGGTACCCAGCGTACCCGGTAGCGGCCTTTTTCATCCGTGTAAGGCTCGGTGTGTCCGCCGAAATTCACGTAGTAGGCGTATTCCGGCCGCAGGATTTCCCAGGGATTCCCCAGGCGCAGCCACTTGTCGGTCTTCTCCACCTGCCAGCCGTCATGAATCTCCTGGTCGAATATGCCGAATTCGTAACGGATGCCGTAGCCGATGGCCGGCACGTTCAGGGTGGCCATGGAATCCAGGTAGCAGGCGGCCAGCCGGCCCAGGCCGCCGTTGCCCAGCCCCGGCTCCTCCTCCTGGGTCAGCAGGTAGTCGAGGTTGGAGCCGAGCTGGGCCAGGGCCTCCCGGGTGTTCTCGAAAATGCCCAGGTTGACCAGGGCGTTGCCGAGATGGGGCCCCATGAGGAACTCCGCCGACAGGTAGCTGACGATCCTGGCGTCCGGGTCCCTCAAATGGTTGATGAGATTGGCCCAGCGTTCGAACATGCGGTCCCAGGCCATGTGGGGGCCAGGGCCAGGTACCATTCGTTGCGCGTGGCCATGGGGGGCGTCCGGCCCTGGGAATAGATCAGGTGGTCGATCATGGCCTGCTTGATGGCCTCGACGCTGTTTCCCCGGCGGGGATCGATGGTTTCGGCCGCGGGCGGTCGGGCCGGGTCGCTTTTTTTCTTTGTTTTTGCTGCCATGTTTTCGTCCTGTCATTCCAAGTAGTATCGGCGGATGGGCCTCATGTCGTCTTCGAGTTCGTATATCACCGGCACGCCGGTAGGAATATTGAGATCGGCGATATCTTCGTCCGGGATTCGCTCGGTGTACTTGATCAGCCCCCTGAGGGTATTGCCGTGGGCCACGATCAGTGCCCGTTTCCCCGCTCGAATGGCCGGGGTGATATTCTCCTGGGCAAAGGGCAGAAGCCGGTCGATGGTTTCCTTGAGGCTCTCCGTGCCCGGTAGATCCTCGGGGTGGAAACAGGTGTATTTGGAATCATGGCAGGGGTGGCGGGGGTCTTCCGGTTCAAGCGCCGGCGGCGGCACGTCAAAGCTCCGGCGCCAGAGGGCCACCTGTTCCGGGCCGTGCTTGCCGGCGGTCTCGGCCTTGTTCAGGCCCTGGAGGGCGCCGTAGTGCCGTTCGTTCAGGCGCCAGTTGCTGATGACCGGGATCCACATCAGGTCCATCTCCTCCAGAACCAGCCAGAGGGTCTTGATGGCACGCTTCAGGACCGAGGTGAAGGCCACGTCAAACGTGAAACCGCCTTCGCGCAGCAGACGCCCCGCTCTCCTTGCCTCGATGATGCCCTGTTCGGAGAGCGGCACGTCGGTCCAGCCCGTGAACCGGTTTTCCCGGTTCCACTCGCTTTCGCCATGCCTGAGCAGGACTAATGTTTTCATGACCACTCTCCGTTATTGTTTAAAAAAACCAGTTTCCAGTTCGGAAATGAGAATTTTTCCGCAAGATCAAGGAAAACAAGGGATTCTGCGGAGGCGTACTTTTTGTACGCCGCACAAAGAATCCCGCAGTTTGACACAGAGATTGCGGAAAAAGGCCATTTCCGGCTGGAAACTACTTGACCGAAGCCATATGAAGCATCAGATCGGCGCACTTGCAGGAATATCCCCACTCGTTGTCATACCAGGAAACGATCTTGACGAAATTGTCGTTAAGGGGGATGCCGGCCTTGGCGTCAAAAACCGAGGTGCAGGTTTCGCCGATAAAATCCGAAGAGACCACTTCGTCCTCGGTATATCCCAGGACGCCTTTCATGGTGGTCTCCGACGCTTTCTTCATGGCGGCCTTGATGTCGTCGTACTTGGCCGGCTTGGCCAGACGGCAGGTCAGGTCCACCACCGACACGTCGGCCGTGGGTACGCGGAAGGCCATGCCGGTCAGCTTGCCGTTGAGCTCGGGAATGACCTTGCCGACCGCCTTGGCCGCGCCGGTGGAAGAGGGGATGATATTGAAGGCCGCGCCCCGGCCGCCGCGCCAGTCTTTTTTAGACGGGCCGTCCACCGTCTTCTGGGTGGCGGTGGTGGCATGGACCGTGGTCATGAGGCCTTCGACGATGCCCCAGTTGTCGTTGAGTACCTTGGCCACGGGCGCCAGGCAGTTGGTGGTGCAGGAGGCATTGGAGACGATGGCTTCGCCCTTGTACTTGTCGTGGTTGACCCCCATGACGAACATGGGCGCGTCCTTTGACGGCGCCGAGATGACCACCCGTCTGGCCCCGGCCTTGATGTGGGCGCCGGCTTTCTCCAGTTCCGTGTAGACGCCGGTGGATTCCAAAACGTATTCCGCGCCGCAGGCGGTCCAGGGGATTTCATCGGCTTTCATGGCCGAAAACACGCTGATGGTGTTGCCGTTGACGACCAGCTGGCCGTCTTTGGCCTCGGCCGTGCCTTTGAAACGGCCGTGCACGGTATCGTACTTGAGCATGTAGACCATGTAGGTCGGATCGATGAAAGGATCATTGATGCCGACAATTTCGATCCCCGGGTTGCTGCTGGCCGCCCGAAAGAACAATCTTCCGATCCGGCCGAAACCGTTAATACCGACTTTGATTTTCATGACTTACTCCTTTCCCCCAATTAAAAAATTGATAATGAAACAGCCGTTACTTCACTGTTTCTTAATACATTTTCCCGTAAATTGAAAGAATGCGATCGTAATCCGCGCATCATTACTATTAATAGATATTACCCGGTCAGGGACATGGTCACATGGGTCACGCCCGATTCCTGTTTGAATTTAATCGGAAAACCGCCGCGCTTGAACACCTTCAGCATGGGCGTGTTCTCCGACAGGACTTCCGCGCATAACGCTTTGATTCCTCTGTCTTTCGCGATTCCGGCCAGGCGCTTGAACATCAGGCCGCCCAGGCCGAGGCCGTGATACCCTTTGCGGACGGTAAACGCCACCTCCGCCATGTCCGGATTATCGAATACGGCATAACGGCATCCGCCGATCAGTTTTCCGTCCTCCTGTTCCGGCAGGCAGGTCACCAGCGCCACCACCCGGTCAAAGTCGACCTCGGTGGCCGCCTTCAGCTCTTTTTCGGAAAAGTTTTTTTTCATTGAAAAAAAACGGCGGTAGAGGGACTGGTCGTCGAGTTCCTTCAGTGCCGCCACCAGTTCATCCCGGTCGGTCGGACGGATGGCCCGGATAGTCACCCGCCGTCCGTTTTTAAGCGTCTCGTCAGCCGCGTAGTTTTTTATCTCCATCATGCCTCCGGGTTCCTGCCGGCCTTGATCGTGGCAATGGTCTGCCGGGCGATTTCCAGTTCTTCGTTGGTAGGGATGACCAGCACTTTGACCCGGCCCCGGTCGTCCTGGATTTCCGTGACCGGTCCGGCGACCCGGTTGTTTCTGCCCGGATCGACCATGATGCCCAGGGCTGACAGGCCCCGGCATGACTTCTCCCTGACGGCCGCCGAATTTTCTCCGATCCCGCCGGTAAAGACGATGGCGTCGACGGTGCCCAGGGCCGCGTAATAGGCGCCGATGTATTTTTTGACGCGATAGCAGAACATGTCCAAAGCCAGCCGCGCCCGGGCATTGCCTTCGCCGGCCCGGCGCTGGATTTCCCTCATGTCGTTGACGCCGCACAGGCCCTTGAGCCCGCTTTCCCGGTTGAGGACGGCTTCCATTTCCTCCACCGGCCGGCCGGTTTTCCCGGCCAGGAAAAAAGGAATGGCCGGATCCAGATCGCCGCAACGGGTTCCCATGACCAGGCCCTCCAGGGGGGTCAGCCCCATGGAGGTGTCGACGCACTTGCCGCGTTCGATGGCGGCCGCACTGGCGCCGTTGCCCAGGTGGAGGGTGATCAGATTGAGTTTTCCCGGCGGAGCGTTAAGATGCCGGGCCGCTTCTCCGGCCACATAGCGGTGAGATGACCCGTGGAACCCGTAGCGGCGGACGCCATGGTCCTGGTAGTATTCATAGGGCAGGGCATAGAGAAAAGCCTCCGGCGGCATGGTCTGGTGAAAGGCCGTGTCAAAGACCGCCACCTGAAGCACCTCGGGCAGCATTTCGCGCATGACGGTAATGCCGGTAATGTTGGCCGGATTGTGGAGCGGTGCCAGCGGCACCAGTGCCCTGAGGGTATCCAGTGAGGACTCGTCTATGATGACGGGCCGCGTGAACTTTTCGCCGCCGTGCACCACCCGGTGGCCCACGCCGAATATATTCATCTGAGCGCTGTCCGCCCGTGCCCGGCCCGACACGTCCAGGATACAGGCAAACCCTTCGCGGTGGTCGGCGACGGGGCGCTTTTCAACCTGTTCATGCCAGGCGCCGTCGGCGGTGCGGTAGCGGTGCTTCAGGCGGCTGTCCGGCCCGCCGATGTTTTCCAGGAGGCCGGCCGTGACCGGGATCAGCCCGTTCACGTCGAAGGTTTCGTATTTGATGGAGGAGCTTCCGCAATTGACGACAATGACTCTCATTTTCCGACTCCCGCGGTCTGGGCCTGAATGGCGGTGATGGCCACGGTGTTGACGATGTCGGTGACCGTGCACCCCCGGCTGAGGTCATTGACGGGTTTGTTAAGGCCCTGGAGAACAGGCCCGACGGCCACGGCATCGGACGAGCGCTGGACCGCCTTGTAGGTGTTGTTGCCGGTGTTCAGGTCCGGGAAAATCAGGACCGTGGCGCGGCCGGCGACCTCGCTTCCCGGCAGCTTGGTCCTGGCCACACCGGCATCGACCGCGGCGTCATACTGGATGGGGCCTTCGATTTTCAGATCGGGCCGATTTTTTCTGGCGATTTTCGCTGCCTCCCGGACCTTGTCGACTTCGGCGCCCTTGCCTGAATCGCCGGTGGAATAGCTGAGCAGGGCGACCCGGGGCTCGATGCCGAAGGACCGGGCCGTCTCGGCTGAGCTGACGGCGATATCGGCCAGTTGCCCGGCGTCCGGGTCCGGGTTGACGGCGCAGTCCCCGAATACGACCACGTGATCGGGCAGGCACATGAAGAACACGCTGGAAACAATGGCGCAATCCGGCCGGGTCTTGATGATTTCAAAGGCCGGGCGGATGGTGTGCTGGGTGGTGTTGATCGATCCGGACACCATGCCGTCGGCCTCGTTGAAATGGACCATCATGGTGCCGAAATAACTCACGTCGGCCATGACATCAAAGGCCATCTCGAAGGTGACGCCCTTGTGCTTGCGGAGTTCGCTGTAAGCTTGCGCGTAGACCGTCCGCCGGTCCGAGGTCAGGGGATCGACAATATTCACGCCGGCCAGGGAAATACCCAGGGAGGCCGCCTTGCTCCGGATGGCCTCCGGATCACCCAGCAGGGTCATCCGCACCACCTGGCGCATGGCCAGGATTTCCGCGGCCCGGAGGATTCGTTCCTCCGATCCTTCCGGAAGGACGATGTGCTTTTTGTCCGATTTGGCCCGCCGGATGATTTCATATTCAAACATCAGGGGCGTGATTCGGTCGGAACGGTCGGCGGCGAGGCGTCCCATGAGTTCGGCGGCATTGATCCGGGATTCGATGATGCCCAGGGCGGCGGCTATTTTCCGGCTGTTGCCGGCGTCAAGAATCCCTTCCAGGGAGCTGACTTTCAGGGCCGTGGTGTAGGTATCCGTCGGCATGGCGATGACCGGCACGGGGATGTCCCCGAGTCCTTGCAGCAGCCGCATGACCTGGGCCGAGGGCCTGATCCCTCCGGTCAGAATAATGCCGGAGATGCGGGGGTAGGTTTTGGCATGATCGGCCAGAAGACTGCCGATGATGATATCGGAACGGTCGCCGGGCACGATGATAAGGCTTTCCTCCTCGATATGATCCAGAAAGTGGGGCAACTCCATGGCCGCCACCTTGAAGTTCCTGACATCCCGGTTCAGGCTTTCCGCGTGACCGATGAGCAGGTCCGCGCCGAGGACCACGGCGATTTCACCGACTGTTGGTTTTTCAAGGATATCCAGTTCCGGGAGAACATAGGCGGGAATACCGGAGGGCATGAGCATTTTCAGTTCTCCGGCGACCGCGTCGACCCGCGACGGGGCAACCCGGTTGACGGCCAGGGCCAGGACGTCGCACTTGCGATCCTGGAGAGAGTCGATGAAAAGCTGGGCGGCGTCGATGATTTCCGTGAATTCCCTGCCGTATCCATTGACGACGGCCAGCATGCCGCATCCCAGGTTGTTGGCCAGCCGGGCGTTGAAGTCGAATTCAAAAGTCACGGCGGCGCCGGTAAAATCGGAGCCCACGGACAGAATGACGTCGCATTCGCTTTCCAGGGCTTTGTATTTTTCCAGAATCAGCTTGAGCAGGTCGTCCGGCCGGTCCTGAATCAGCAGCTCTTTGGCTTGGTCGTAGGTACAGCCGTAGAGTTTCTCATAAGGAAACGTCAGATTGTATCGCCCGGTAATAAGACGGGTGATATGATCCTGCCGGTTGTCGCCCGCGACCATTGGGCGGAAAAATCCCACTCTTCCCCCCCGGCCGGCCAGCATTTCCATGACGCCCAGAGCCAGGACGCACTTGCCGCTGCGGGGTTCGGCGCTGCCGATGTATATCCCTTTACTCATGATGTTTCCGTTTTACTGGTTATGAATCCGGATGATTTCCATGCGGTTGTTGGCGTTGGGGAACTTGGAGGACGGGCCTTCCGTCAGGATCGCCATCTCACCCGTCACTCCATGCGTTTTCATCCATTCCCGGATAAAGGTGTTCCAGTCTTCCGGATGATCCGGATCGTAAACCGGATAGACGCCGTTAGAGAATACGAGGTTCTGGCAGGTCCGCTCCTGGGAACTGACCGCGATGGTCCAGACCGGGAGCTTGAAGCGCGACAGGCTCCGGGCGGTGCCGCCGCCGTGGGTGGGCGTGAACACCGCCGCCGGCAGGGCATATTCCAGGCAGGATTCGACCGCGATGGCGATGAGATGATCGGGCTTGAGACGGTTGCGGATGTCGGCATCCTGAAACATTTCTTTGACCGTTATCTGCCGCCGCTTCGGTTCCACGGCGGCGGCGATCTTGACCAGCATCTCCACGGCCGCCACGGGATACCGGCCCATGGCCGATTCGCCCGAAAGCATGACGCAGTCGGTGCCGTCGAGAATGGCGTTGGACACATCCGTGGCCTCGGCCCGGGTCGGCCGCTTGTTTTCGGTCATGGATTCCAGCATCTGGGTGGCGGTGATGACCGGCCTGGCCCGGCGGTTGGCCTGCTTCATGATCTCCTTCTGGATGACGGCGATTTTTTCGATGGGGACCTCGACGCCCAGGTCCCCCCGGGCGATCATGATGCCGTCGGAGGCGTCGAGGATATCGTCCATGTGATCCAGGGCGTTGGACCGCTCGATCTTGGCGATGATGAAGGGGTGGTAGTCCAGGGCGTCGGCCGCCTGGCGCACGGCCCGGATGTCGTCGCCGCTCTCGACAAAGGACTGGCAGACGGCGTCGACCTTCTCCTCGGCGGCGAACCTGAGGCACTCGTGGTCGCGTTCCGTAAAGGCGCTGATGCCCAGGCGGATGCCCGGCAGGTTGAGCCCCTTACGGGACCGTAATTCACCACCGGCCACCACCCGGCAGACGACGTCGTTCCCCCTGACCTCGGTCACATCGATCTGGATGATGCCGTCGTTTAAAAAGAGAGTGTCGCCGGCCTTGACCGCCTGGGGCAGGGTCTGAAAAGAGACCGAGGCTTTATCCGCGTCTCCGATAATGTCATCGGTGGTCAGCATAAAGGTGTCGCCCGGCAGGAGTTCCACCGGTTCCCCGGCGATCTTGCCGATGCGCATCTTGGGCCCGGACAGGTCGGCCATCAGGACCACCCGACGGCCGACGGCCCGGGCCGCGGCTCTCAGGTTGTTGACCACTTTCCGGTGGCTGTCAAAGGAGCCGTGGGAAAAGTTGAGTCGGGCGATGTTCATCCCGGCCCGGATCATTTTTTCCATGACTTCCGGCGATTCCGAAGCCGGTCCGATGGTGCAGATGATTTTTGTTTTATTGGCAGGAAGCGTCATTGTCGTCTGTCTCCTTATGTTTGTCTTTTACCCCTTGAACATCGTTGTTCCGACGGACCGCAGATCGCCGGCCGCTACTTTCACCCTTTCGGCCATGGCTTTTTCCCCCTGGGCCAGGTAGTTGCGGGGGTCATAGAGTTTCTTGTCCCCGACTTCGCCGTCAATCTTGAGCACGCCGTTATAGTTCTTCAGCATATGATCGGCAATGGGACGGGTGAAGGTGTACTGGGTGTCGGTGTCGATATTCATTTTGATGACGCCGTAGTCGATGGCCTCGTGGATGTCGGCGATCTCCGACCCGGAGCCGCCGTGAAAGACGAGGTGAAAACGGGCGTTTTCCCCGTATTTCGCGACCACCGCCTCCTGGCAGTCCTTGAGAATGGACGGCTTGAGTTTGACATGGCCGGGCTTGTATACCCCGTGGACATTGCCGAAGGTGGCGGCCAGCAGGTAGCGGCCGCCCTGGACGGCGTTCAGCCGCCGGGCTACTTCCAGGGTGTCCTCCGGGGTGGTATAGAGCTTGGCGCCGGCCTCGCCTTTGACGCCGTCCTCCTCTCCGCCCACCACGCCGGCTTCTATTTCCAGGATGAGTTCATTCTTCCGGAACCGCTCCAGCAGTTTGACGGCGATATCGAGATTCTCGGTAAGGGGCAGGGCGCTGCCGTCGAACATGTGACTGCTGAACAGGTTCGGCAGCCCCGCGGCCCGCCGCCGCTCCGTCTCTTCCACCAGCGGCATGACAAACTGGTCGAGCTTGTCCGCCTGGCAGTGGTCGGTGTGCAGGGCGACATAGATCGGGTATCGGGCCGCGGCCCGGTGCACGTGCTCGGCGATGGACATGGCGCCAAGGGCCATGTCTTTTACGGCTGAACCGGAAGCAAAAGCCCCGCCGCCGGTGGACACCTGGACGATGCCGTCGCTTTTGCTTTCGGCCAGGCCTTTGAGCACCGCGTTGGCGGTGGTCAGGGAGGTGACGTTGATGGCGGGATAGGCAAAACGGCCTTCCCGGGCCCTTTCCAGCATTTTACAGTAAGTTGCATAATCAGCTACCGGCATGAATGCCTCCGTTGTCTTCTCTTTTTGGGTTATATACGACGCAATCGACGAAAAATATCCGCTCAGTGATCGTTGAATAAGTTGAAGGGTCGTTAGAAGTTCTTATTAATATAAGGTTGTTCGTACAAAATCAATCCAATTTTTATATTACCGCCGGCGCCGACGCTCCGGGATCGGGTCACAATAACCCCTGATCATAGTTGACGATGACGCGGAAGTCATCCTTGTCCTTATGGCTTTCATGGACGGGGAGGGGGACGTTCTTAACTTGTCAACTTGACGCGGAATGGCAGTTCGCTGCCAGTGTTCGAAGGACAAGGGGGCGGATGTTGAAGCGCCCTGGCGCTGAGGTCATTTTCTTCCTCGTCATCCCGGCCCCGGGTAGGCATCATTTCCGAGGTCATCCCGGCCAGTGGAGCAAAGCGAAACTAGGGCCGGGGTGACGAGTTACATTGGATTACGGTACCGGTTTATCTGCTTAGACGGAAATTAGTATGATGGCACCGTAATACTATCCTTCTCTTTTAAACAGCGCATAAATGTATGGCCTGGGATCACCGGAAGGATTGATGTAAGTGTAGTCAAATTGAGACACAAGCGTAAAGGCCGCCCCCAGCCTTTGAGAGAGTTCATCAACGGAATATCTGTGAAGCGTCAATCCGGCGCATTTGGGCGCACCTGTTAATGAAAACTCGGCAAATATGGCATGGCCCCCTGTCTTTAAGATAGACGTAAGGTTTTTAAAATATCCTGCAATGTCATTTTCTTCGGTTAGAAAATGTAAGACAGCCCTGTCAATCCAGACATCCGTTTCCGGTATGAGACCGGTAATCGGTTGCGCAATGTCCTGGCAAAGCCATATAATTTTCCCGCTGCCCTCTTTTAATCGTCGTCTTACCCGATTTAACGCCTCCTCGCTGATGTCATTGAGGATCAGCTTGCCTGTATTAGGAATAAGGTCGTCTATGAGAATGGAAGTGCCGGCGCCGGGGAGAAAGACGGTGGCTTTTTCCAGGCCTGGAATTTGGCTCAGCAGCTTGAAAGTCTGGGCGGTATCTTTTTCGTACCACCCCAATTTTGTATCTTCTGTCCTGTTAAACAGATTATCCCAATGGCTCTTGTTGGATGTCATGGAACCCTCCGGTCGTTTTCAACGATTTTGATTTCCTCTTCGGTCAGGCCGTATAGTTCATACACCAGACGGTCGATCTCCACATCGGTCGCCGTGACGGCATTTTGCAATGCGGCTTTTTCGGATTCTGATGTGGCCTCGCGTAGCTTCGGCGTCAGTGTTAGCATCTTGTCCACCAAAGCTACCAGTTTGTCGTGGCGCCCTTTATCGGCGGGATTTGAAAGCTGTATCCTTGGTATCGGAAAAGCTCGAATATCCCCGATGAGAACTTTGGGAAACGCATGCCTAGTTCCCTTAGGCGAGGCGTAACGATGAAACCAACTCAGAAAACGGGAATTCAAAATTCCGAGCAGAAACTTCAGATGAAGATTTTCCACAACCAAGCATGAAATGATGCCTGGATCATGATAAAGAACTGCATCGCAATAGCATGCAGCAATTCTTGGCGGATGCCCACCAGTTATCTCTTGAATTAAGATCCGGGAGCCTTGAAAGTACTTGGCCTTTCGCGGACGGTGCAACCAGTCACCATAACGCAGATACTCGACGGTTTTGAGCGTGAGACAATACCTAGTGATCGCCCGTCCTTGAATCCATATCCCGTACTCATCAGATAATCTCTTAGGGGAATGGAATGCTCGCTTTTCGATTGTCTCCTTCGAATGGTTCTCTTTCGAATATGGCACAATTCCTTGCATGACGTCCAAAAATCGGAACGCCTGTGCACAGCGGTCGCCAATGCGGTTGATAATTTGAGAGACTTCCCTTTTCTGAAATATCTGGAACTGTGCATCAGGAGACGTTTTCCACTCCGCTGTGTTTACTTTGTAGTTCTCTTCAAACTTGCATTGCGCTAGGTTTGACAGGTCGGATTTAGGTCTCAGGATATTGATTTGACACTTATCCGTCTCTCTTCCCTTGGTGAATGCAAAAATGAGACAGTTTGCGCTTACGCCTTTGAACACCTTCTGAGGTAATGTTGTGATCGAAGCGATGTTTCCGTTACCGAGAAGTATCCGACGAAGTTGTTCGGCTTGAGGAACTTTGATCCACGAGTCTGGAGTGATAAAAGATGTGTGCCCATTGTTCCTAAGAAGGGTATTAGCCTTTTCTATGAAGAATAGGTAGCTGTCATGATTTCCTTGGAAGCATGAATAGCTCTGCGACAGATACTTCTTCTCTTCATCAGAGAGACTTGCTCCCCAAGGTGGATTCCCAATCACCACATCGACCCCCCCGGCTTTCATGGCGTCAGGGAATTGCGCGGACCAGTCAAAGGCGCGGACGCGGACGAGGTCTTCGGGAAGCATGGAGAAGTCGGAGGCGATCAGGGAGTTTCCGCACTTTATGTTGTCCGATAGATTCGGCAGGGCGCGTTCGTGGAAAAGAAGCATCTGCTTGGAGAGGGAGGTATCGTTTTCGCCTTCCAGGGCTTTTAACAACAAAGAGAGCTTGGTGGTTTCAACGGCCTGTTGGTCGATATCGACGCCGAAGATGTGGGTGGTCAGGATGCGTTTGCGTTCGGCGATGGTAAGACAGGTTTCGCCCTTGGAGTTCTGATAGACGGCTTTGCCATGTTTCTTGGAAGGGTTGGCCTGGTACCAGTTCAGGCAATGGTCGAGCAGGAACTGATAGGCGCCCAGGAGGAAGGAGCCGCTGCCGCAGGCCATGTCAAGCACACGAAAGGGAGGTCTGGTTTTGCCGCCGGAAAGATCGGCGGGGCTTTTGCCTTCAATCTGCTTGCCGATGGTGTTGTGGACGATGTAATTCACGATATAGGCCGGGGTGTAGTAGACGCCGCCGGCCTTGCGCACTTCGGGTTTTTCCTCGACTTTGGCCTGATGCCCGGCAGTCAGGCGGATGACCTTGCCCAAAAAGCGCTCATACACCGTACCCAGAATTTCCACGGGCAGGACGCCGAAGTGGTAAGGGCAACCATGCTCAAAGTAGAGGCTTTGAAGAATGGTTTTGATGGTTTTGTCGTCCACTGCCAGGCGCGGCGTGAGCGTGTCCGGCGCATCAGACACGCCGTGTTCTTTCTGAAAATGAAACAGACCGGAATTATATTTCTTATCGGCCTTACGGCATAATCCGCTCATAAAACGGTCGTAGATGTCGGGCTGCTCACAGAGTTTGAGCAGTTGCCCGTAAGACTCCAGCCCGCGATCCTCGGCCATTCGCAGGAAGATGATCCGGTCAATGATCCGTTGAACGGCGGCGTTGAGATCGTCCGCCGACAAATCGCTGTTGCGCAGGGCGAGATTCCGCGCCAGCACATCGCGCCAGCCTTCGATATCCTTCAGAAACTCGCCGTCAACCTCGGAGGTGCCGCGCTTACGCTTGGAGGCGGCATACTGGTCGAATGTCCCGGACCAGACGGCCTCACGCGAGAACACGTCCCAAATCTCCTGCCAGCGGTCAGGGTACTCGGTGAACCCGAAATACTGGATGCGGGCATGGCTGGCCTTATCGCCGGGTCGCGGGCGAGAGGCGCAATCGTACACGCCCAGTTCATCGAAGTCGGTCAGGATGGACAGGGCCAGTTTGGCGCTGAAGCCATAGCGGCGAAGTTGATAGGCCGGCGCCGGATCGGCGCTGATATTAACGCCGCACTTCTTGGCTTCGACGTAGAACTTCGGCAAGGTGCCGACGCGGAAAGTGTAGTCGGGCGCCTTCTGTTGGCCTTCCACATCCAGGCTGTCTTCGGTAATGACTTCGCGATACTGGGGCGCGGCCATGGCGGCGTTGCGCATGTCCCAGCCCAGGGCTTCGAAAAAAGGGTCTATGAGCGATTGGCGGACGTGGGCTTCCTTGACGCCAGGGGCAAGGAAGGACTGCCGGTTAACGGCGAAGTACTGACACAACTTGGCAACTTCATCTTTGCCCTGGTCGAATGTCTTACTCATACGTATTCAATCCTTATCCACGGTTACCGGCAACATTCAGACGCCCAACGAAAAAATCAGCCGGATCATAGCGATCGGCTGGATTGACCTTGTGATGCAATTCTTCTTTCTTTTGTAAAATATTCCAATCATACCCTTTTGAAATCGACAGGAACCCTTTCTTTTTCTTCCAGCATCTTAAAGAGTTCCGGGATAATGATGTTGGTCTTGTCATATTGAACATGCAAGTCATGGTGCTTTATCAGTGCCTCAAGAAAAGCTTTGTTTTGACAGGCAACAAATCTCTGAGCTCTTTCTATGATTCCGATACCGTACTGCACTGCGAAACCGGGAGGGAGTGTTTTATCAGTATGTTTATGGCCAGCGACCAAAAGAATGTTTCCAGAGATCGGAAAAATGAATTCTTTTAGACAGTTGACAGGATCGTGGTCGTTGTTGCCGTGAGCAACGATCGGATTGTCTCCTACGATAAACCACTTACCCTGATCTCCCGAATAGACGAATCGCCAGTCATCAATGCTATGCCACCAGTCCTTGTCTTTAAAAAATGGGGCGAATGGCACTATGCTCCTGGCAGTTTTCTTGAAAGCTGGAGAGGTTCTTATTCTTTCCACTACCTCTTTTGGCACAGTTTCACCGGTTTTACTTAGGAGCTTGAAATAATCAAGATCGTTATCTCCATCAAAAAACTCTCTTGATAGTTCTTCTGCGAGTTTGATATTGCTCGGCAGCCTCCAGTACAGAAACGACAAGAAAAGAAAAAGTTGCATTTTGTCCAAAGGTTCAATGGGTGCGTCAAAACTAGACCCTCTGATTTTGTCCAACGGCCCCCAAGATTGATTCTCAATCCCCGTGTAGAGACCTTCTAAGAAATCTGAGAACCCCCCATCCGGTAGTTCGACTGTATTCAAATCGTTTTCAAAAAAAGCGGCATCAGGAGCGGTGGGAAATATCTTGGTAGTAGATTTGTCATAGACGAAGAAACCACCCTCTTTATCAGTAAATCCCTTTAAGTAATGTCTGGGAAGATAATGGTGTTTTTTACTCGAAGTCTTCTTCGTCATCGGTGTTAATCTTGCACTCCAATATTTCGAAGAATCAATGCACCATGACTTTTGTCTCAAAAACATAACATTATATTTATGTAGACTGCTTGTTTATAACCCCTTTTTGACATTCTGCCACATCTCTGATTATTTACAAGCGGTCTGCGCAAAAATTATGCATGTTCATAAATCTACTGAAATTCAAATAATTATGGAATTGTAAAAAGGGGGACAGTTTACTTAATTGGTGACATATTTCCGGGTGCCTCTGCCATCGTCAATTAAGTGAGACTGTCCCCCTTTTTACTCCCGGACAAATCCAGGCCGGCCAGCCATTTGTGGGCCGCGCGGATTTCCGGCCCTTTTAAATACGTTTTTTCCTTTTTCAGCGCTTTGACCAGCTGGATTTTTCTGGTTCCGGGAAAATATTTCTCAAACGCGGCAAAATTGGGGCTCAAGGCGTTGTCCTGCCATTTGACCTCCAGCATCAACAAGGGAGCCTCGTTACGGGTAACCAGAAAATCGATCTCCTTGCCTTCCTTGTTTTTCAAATAATAAAGCCGGCTCTCTTCGCCGAAACAGTCTTCCAGATAATGAATTTCTTTAATCAGGGCACAGGCCACCAGGTTTTCCATCTTTACCCCCGGGTCCCCGATCACCTGGCCGGTATCGTAAAAATAGAATTTCGGAGATTTTAATATCGCCCGGGCAATATTGTTGTGATACGGCGGCACCTTGAAAATGACATACATATTTTCAAGAATGGTCAGCCAGCGCTTGACGGTCTTGTCCGAGCACCGCAAGTCTTCCGCCAGAGAGCGGTAGGAAACCGGGCTGCCCACGCGCCGCTTCAACAGCTGAATCAGGGTCTCAATGGCCGTGATCTGCTGAACATCCTCCAACTCGATCAGATCCTGCCGGATGATTATATCCAGATGCGATTTCTGCCAGCGCTTGTAAAACGGCTGACTGCCCTTTAAAAACGGCTCCGGAAAACCGCCGGCATCCAGCAACTTATCCAGCTCCTTCTCCAGATGGTCCGGTTTCAGAACGGCGTTGATTTCCTTCAGGTCCAGGGGATGCAGCCGGAACTGAAAAAACCGGCCCGCCAGAGAATCGCCGGCTTTTCTGTAAGTGTCCAGCCGGGCGCTGCCGGTAACCAGCAGGGACGGCGGTATCCCTTCGGTATCAAAGATGCCTTTCAGCCACGACTTCCAGTTTTTCTGTTTATGCAGCTCATCAAAAATAATCAGTTCCTTTGACCGGTCCCAGGATTTTTCCAGCAGGTCCGCCCGGTGCTCGGCATTGTCATAATTAAAATAATCAAAGCTGTCGGTCAGCATTCTGGACAGCGTGGTCTTGCCGGCCTGCCGTGGCCCTGTCAGGAGGATGATCTTCTCCGGCAGATCCTTTTTAATGTATGTTTCCAGGTAACGTTTCATGCTGACCATTATGCCTGTGACTCCGAAAAAGTCAAGACTTTTCCGATTTTCATGCCGAATTAGCCATTCGAGATCAGCCACGGGATTTTTTACCTGGGGAGAATTTGGGCGATGTCATCAACCTGGTTTGCCATTATCCGCTGACCCCGGCTCTTGTTGTTATAAAAAGCCGTAGTAGCGGACCATCTGCTGGAATCCATTGTACCTGACGGTACATCCGTGCTGAAAGAGGCTCTTTGTTTTACAATGCCGATTTTAAGTTTGAAAATAACGGTTTAAGCGATAAAAACGCTTTCTCTTGGAAAATATTTTCTGATATATAAAGAGGTTATGCAGGTCCGACCCCATGAGAATTCGGTTATCTTTTTCCCTGAAGCCGGTTAAGCGCGTAATCAAGCGGCGCGACCATGACATTTTTCTTGATCGGATAGGCCTCTTTTACCGGCGCGATAACCCAGGCCTCATTAATATTCAGATCGCTCAACGCCATCCAGAATCCCTTGCCGACCGTCGGCGCCGCGGATGCTTTAAATTCAAAGGCCACGGCTTTCTTCCCTTTTGTCAGGATCAAGTCAATTTCAACGCCCGTTGAGGTGCGGAAAAAAGCAGGATGCCAGCCTCTGCCGCAGGTCAGAATGTTTTCTATCGCAAGGCCCTCCCAAGACGAACCATAAACGGGGTGCCCCAGCAGATCGTCAATATTCTGTATGCCCAGCAGGGCATGCAGTATCCCTGAATCGCGGATAAATATCTTTGGTGATTTTATCAGCCGCTTTTTGAGGTTGGCTTCAAAGGGCGGTAGTGTCCTGATCATGAACGTTTGAGAAAGCAGATCAATATATTTTCTGACGGTGGTGTGACTGACCCCCAGGGATTCACCAAGCTTGGAGCTGTTAAGGACCTGACCATGAACATGGGCCAGCATCTGCCACAATCGTCCCAGTGAATGGGCGGGGATGGAAAAACCAAGCTGTGGGATATCCCGCTCAAGAAAAGTTCGAATAAAATTTTCTCTCCAGTCGAAACTTTCTTTTGCGGTTTTAGCGAGAAAGCTTCTGGGAAATCCGCCCCTTACGAGGAGTTTCATGATGGCAACAGGCCCTTTATCGGCTGTCTCGGCCACCTCCGGAAGGGTAAACGGCGTCAGCTCAATGTAGGCGATTCTGCCAGCAAGGCTTTCTGAACTCTGTTTGATCAGGTCCCTGGAGGCGCTTCCCAGAATGAGCAGTTGCCCGTTTGCTCCCCGTTCATCGATGATGCTTCTCAAAACCGGGAAGAGCTCCGGTTGTCGCTGAATCTCGTCCAGGCAGATCAGGTTGTCGTTCTGAAATTGAAAAAACAACTCGGGGTCTTGAAGTTTTCTCTGGTCGGAAGGCTTTTCCAGATCAAGATATAACGCCCGGCCAAGCTTCTTGACAATTGTAAGGGCAAGGGTCGTCTTGCCGCACTGGCGCGGCCCCAGCACCGCAACGGCCGGAAAGTTCAGCAGTTTTTCTTCTATTTCCGCCTGGATCTGTCTGTTTCTGTAACCTTGCATATTGAAACTATAGGTTTCGATTTACATTATTACAAGCTTTTTTTGAATTCCGCTTTTATCTTTCCGGCCATGGGCATCTCTGATCCGCTGCTCGGCAAACAGAAGAATCCGGTTTGAAGGATAGCGGAAAATACGGGATATGGGTTTTTATGTTGTTAATTTTATACTATTTAATTATATATTTTTTACAAATACTAAAGAGGGCGGGAGAGGGGATAATGGGTTTACCGCTGCAACACGGCATCAGCCGGTTTTACCGGTTCTGGTGGGAAGGGCGCGGCTTTTCAGCGCTGCTGCTCATCCTGCTCCTGGTTTTCTTTTTGTCGCCCTTTATCGAGTCGACCCTGACCGGTTTTTTTCTGGCTGTTTTTTATATTCCGCTGTTGATCTCGGGCGTCGCCACGGTTACGGAGAGCCGCTTTCTCCGGACGGTTGCCGCCGTGGGCGCATGTCTTGTTCTGGTGTTTCATGTCCTGAACCAGAATTTCCCGGGCAGGTTTTTTGCCATTTGCTGGTATTTTTCCATCGTCGCCTTTTTTTTCCTCATGATCAGCGTGCTGATGCATCGGGTTTTCCGGGAAGGGCCGGTGACCCGTCATCGGATCCGGGGCGCCATCGCGGCCTATCTGCTCATCGGCATCACCTGGTCCTATATATATATGTTGATTTCACTCCTGATCAATGACGCCTTTTCCTTCCCCCCGTCTACAATCGTACGGCCGGATGATCCGGGCCTCCATTCCACGCTGACCTATTACAGCTTCGTCACCCTGACCACTCTGGGCTACGGAGACGTCGTGCCGGTTCATCCCGTGGCCCGCATGTTCGCAATTCTCGAAGCCCTCCTCGGCATGCTTTTCCCGGCCACGCTTCTGGCCCGGCTGGTGTCTCTGGAGATCATGTACCGGCACACGCCGGGGATCGGAAAGCCCCCGGAGGAAGACTCGAAAGACGACCGGTGGTAAAAAGGCGATCGCTGCAGGGCGTCATGCCTTCCTGCTTTTCGGCTTCCCGGCGACGGTCTTCCCCCGGGTCTTTGCCGCGGCCCGGGGCGGCTTCTTCCCACCGGCCGGAATTTTCCCTTCCGGTTTTTTTTCCATAAAAGCGGCTATCTTGCCTTGCCGGAGCACCTGTTCAAAGGTGCTGGTGGCGAACAGGTGCATGATGCGGGCGATGATGCCGGTCCAGCCGGTCTGGTGGCTGGCGCCCAGACCCGCCCCGTTGTCCCCGTGGAAGTACTCGTAAAACTGGATGTGATCGCTCCAGTGGGGATCCTCATGGACTTTTTTCTGTCCCCCGTTGACCGGCCGCCGGCCGTCGGCGTCCTTCAGGAATATCGCCGCCAGGCGCCTGGAAATCTCTTCGGCCACCTGGTAAAGGTTCATCAGCCGCCCGGACCCGGTGGGGCATTCCACGGTAAGGTCATTGCCATAGTAAGCGTAGTATTGCAGCAGCGCCCGGATGATCAGGCCGTTGACCGGCATCCAGATGGGGCCGCGCCAGTTGGAGTTGCCGCCGAACATGCCGGTGTCCGATTCCGCCGGCAGGTAGGAGACCTTGTAATCCTGGCCGCCGGCGCGGAACACGTAGGGATTCTGGTCGTGAAAACGGGACAGGGAACGGATGCCGTAGGGGCTCAGGAATTCGTTCTCATCGAGCATCTTCTCCAGCACTCGTCGCAGCTTGGTTTCGTTCAATACCGAAGCCATCCGCCGGCCTTCCTGTCCGCGCTTGAAGGGATCATGGATGAAGGCCCTCAATTCCGGCCGCGCTTCCAGGAATTTTTCAAAACGCCGGCCGGCTTCCGGGAATCGGTCGGCAAATTTCCCGTCCATGGCGGTGGCCGCGCAGAACGGCAGCAGGCCCACCATGGAACGCACTTTCAGCCGCTGGGAACCGCCGTCCGGCAGCCGCAGCAGGTCGTAAAAGAACCCGTCCTCTTCATCCCACATGCCCATGCCTTCCCCGGCATGGGCCAGGGCGTTGGCGATCCAGACGAAATGCTCGGCGAACTTGAGGCTCAAGTCCGCGAAAGCCGGCTTATGGACGGACAGTTCCGCGGCGATTTCAAACATGTTCTGACAGAAGAGGGCCATCCAGGCGGTGCCGTCGGCCTGTTCCAGGTAACCGCCCGTGGGCAGGGGCGCGCTGCGGTCAAAGACCCCGATGTTGTCCAGGCCCAGGAACCCGCCCTCGAAGGCGTTGCTGCCCGAGCGGTCCTTGCGGTTGACCCACCAGGTAAAGTTCAGCAGCAGCTTGTGAAAGGAGTTTTCCAGCCAGTCCAGGTCCCCCTTGCCCTTCTGCGCCTGCTCCAGGCGGTAGGAAAAGATGGTGGACCAGGCGTGCACCGGCGGGTTGACGTCGCTGAAGTTCCATTCATAGGCGGGAATCTGTCCGCTGGGATGAAGATAATTGTTCCGCAGCATCAGGTTCAGCTGCTGCTTTCCGAAATCGCAGTCCACCAGGCTCAGGGACAGAACGTGAAAGGCCAGGTCCCAGGCCGCGTACCAGGGGTATTCCCACTTGTCCGGCATGGAGATGATATCGGCGTTGTAGAGGTGGTTCCACTGTTCGTTGCGGTGGGCGGTGCCCTTTTTCGGTTTGAACAGGCCGGCCCCGCGCTCTTCCAGCCAGCGGTCGACGTCATAATAGTAAAACTGCTTGGACCACAGCATGCCGGCCAGGGCCTGGCGCATGACGCCGGCCGCGTCGGCGTCCAGGGAGGATGGGATGACCGATGCGTAGAAATCGTCCGCTTCGCTGCGGCGGGCGGACATGACCGCGTCAAAGTCGGCAAAGGGTTTGGCGGCGGTCCCGGCGGTGAGGCGCAGGCGGACGACGGTTTCTTTTCCGCCGGGGATGGTCAGCGGATAATAGGCGGAGGCCTTGGTGCCGGCCTGATCCGGGTTAACCGCTTCCCGGATGCCGTGGACCATGAAGTTGTTGATGCCGTCCTTGACGTAGGGGGTGCGGTTGGGAACATGCACCATGCGGGCGGTGTTGGTTTCATTCTCCGTGAAAAGCAGGTCGCCGGCGGCTTCGCAGTAGAGGCACAGATCCCCCATTTCGGGATGAGTGGCGGAGATGACGCCGGCTTTCGTCCGCCGGAGCAGGGGGCGGGGACTGTTGTCGCCCCAGGACCAGGTGTTGCGGAACCAGATCGTCGGCAGCACATGGAGAATGGCCGCCTCCGGCCCCCGGTTGCAGGCGGTAATCCGGATCAGGATATCGTCGGGCGCGGCTTTGGCGTATTCCACAAACACGTCGAAATACCGGTCGTCGTCAAAGACGCCCGTGTCGATGAGTTCGTACTCCATATCCAGGCGGCCGCGGGAACGGTTGGTTTTCACCAGCCCGTCGTAAGGGTAGGCCCGCTGGGGGTACTTGTAGAGGTATTTCATGTAGGAGTGGGTCGGCGTGCTGTCCAGGTAGTAATAGTATTCCTTGACGTCCTCGCCGTGGTTTCCCTCGCTGTTGGTGAGCCCGAACAGCCTTTCCTTGAGAATGGGGTCCTGGCCGTTCCACAGGGCCAGGCTGAAACAGAGCAGCTGCCGGTCGTCGGAGATGCCGGCCAGACCGTCCTCGCCCCAGCGGTAAGCCCGGGACCGGGCCTGGTCGTGGGTGAAATAGTTCCAGGCGTCTCCGTTCTCACTGTAATCTTCGCGCACCGTGCCCCACTGCCGCTCGGACAGGTAAGGCCCCCATCTTTTCCATGAGGTTTTCCCCAGACGCGCTTCGTCGAGCCTGATCTGCTCCGCTGTCTTCTTCATCCCGTTCCTCCGTTTTAAAAACAAATCAATAAACCTGAATCGTTACACCCCCGGGTTGGCCACGATCACGAAAACATCCCCTTGGCGCTGGTAGAAGATTTTATCATAGCGGTAGTAGCTCTGCTCCTGGTGCTTGATTTCAACCGCGTACTGGGGGATGGTTTTGACTTCCGCTCCCAGGGGGGGATCCACCAGCACGTAGACCGGTTTACCGTCGCGGGTGACCGTCTGGTAAAAAGCATGACCGCTGACGAAGTACTCCTTTCCGTTGACCATCACCTTGTAGGCGTCGGTCAGGTTGTCCAGCTCCACGCCGGGCGGCGGGGAAGTGACCACGTAGCGGACCTCTCCGCTGGCGTAGGTGGAACGGTACCAGACGGAATCACAATGGTAATAGGTGCTGGCGTATCCGCCGGCATTGTTGACCACCACCGTCCGGGAACAGGGAGGGTCATCATCTAGATAGAAGGAGTAGGACATCGTTGTCACCGGATAACCGTACCACCAGACCGGGTAATAGTGGTCGTCCCAGTAGTCATGGTATTCGTCTTCATACCAGTCCTGCCAGTCTTCCCGGTTCTGGTCCCGCCAGTCCTGCCAGTCCTCCTGGCTCCAGTCCTTATGGTCCGCCGGCAGCTGCTCCGCGGATAGACCTGAATCCTCGAATTTCTGCCGGAGCTGCTCCTTCTGCTCCGGGGTCAGGCTTTCCAGGCGGCTTTTGACCTGCTCCTTCTGTTCCGGGGTCAGGTTGGAGGCTTTTTCCTGGAGCGCCTGCCGCTGCTCGGGTGTCATGTTTTCGGCGCGGCTCTGCAGCGCATCGCGCTGGTCCGGGGTCAGGCTGGAGGCTTTTTCCTGGAGCGCCTGCCGCTGCTCGGGCGTCATGTTTTCGGCGCGGTTTCGCAAAGCCTCTCTCTGATCGGAGGTCAGGTCGGAGGCGCGCTCCGCTCTGTCAGAAGACCGGTCCCGGGTGCCGGCGGACGGACCGGACACGTCCCGGGTGGACGGCCGTGAGCCGTAATCCCGCGAAGGACGGGAAACGTCCCGCGTCGAGGGCCGGCTGCTGTTGCGGATGGAACCGTAACTTCCGCCGCCGCCTCTTGAGAATCCGCCGCCGCCCCGGGAAAAACCGCCGCCGCCCCGTGAAAAACCACCACCACCGCGTCCGCCGCCCCGGGCTTCAACGGAAACAGCATAAGACCAGGCCGCCAGACAGACACTGATGAGGATGACGGAAAACATTTTGCGGTTCATGGCTGCCCCCCTTCCTTTTCCAGCGGCGCCGGGACCAGTACGTCGATCCACTGGAAACCGGCCGGCACATTGACCCTGAAGAGGTCATCGGCAAATCGGCCGGGCGTCTCCCAGGTGTCCAGAAGCGCCACCGACTGGGGCATGCCCGGTTCTTCCCGGTAGGTGATGACCAGTTTCCGGATGAAAGGCGTCGCGCCCTTTTCCACCCAGAGCTGCCAGTCCACCGCCTTCCCGCAGAAGGAGAGGTGGGTGCATGGCCGGCCGTTCACCATGCTGTCGCCGACCACGTCGGCCTTGAGGGCCAGGCGTTCGAGGGGGCTGAGGTCGCTGTAAAAGAGATCGGCCAGGGGCTGGGGTTCCTTTAACAGTTTCTCCAGCATGTCAAGGGTGGCGTCGATGGTGGGCGGCGCCTTGACCTGGGTGTGCACTTTTTTGGAATGCTCGGCCAGGCTCATCGTCTTGCCGTCATACCAGTACTGGCGCCTGCGGCCGTCATCAAAATTGACATCGGCAAAGAACCGGTCCGGGCGCTGAATGTAGATGTCGCCGTTCCTTTCAAACTGCAGTAGGCGGCCGTCTTGCTGGACCACGTCATAAGCAATGGCAGAGCGGACATGGAACCGTTTCAGGCCGGTCAGAAAATCCGTGGCCCGCTTCAGTTCGGCCAGGGCGGCCGGGTCGCGGTTATCGTCGTCGGTCGTGGTTGGGGCGGTTTGAGCCTCAGGCGGTTTCCGCGGTGACGGCGTATCGGCCGCGAACGCCGTTTGCGTAAGGCAGAGCCACAGACCCGTCAGGAACAGGGCCAGGGGTATGAGTTTTTTCATTCAGATCTCTTTCTGGATAATAAGGTTGATGAAGTCGTAAAAAGTTTTTACCTCGTCATTCCGGGCTTGACCCGGAATCCAGTATAAAATTGATACTATCCATTTTTTCTGGACCCCGGCTCGGGGGCCGGGGCGACGAAATATGGCAAATTTCGACTTTTTACGGTTTCATCAAGGTTAGGGGCTATCTAAAAATCATCGCCGCACAGGTCGATAAACAGAAAGCCCAGGGCCAGATCCAGAACTTCCAGCGGATCAACGGCCAGGTCGAGGCCGACGATCAGCGGGTGAACGGACACACCGATTTCCGTTGAGGAATAGTTGGGCGAAAACCGGCCCTCGTTGCTGCCGTCCAGGACGCTCAATTCCGCTCCCACGTAGTTCTCGATGCCGATGGGCAGGTTGATGGTCGGTTCCCGGCGCGGTCCGGGCAGCCCGGCATAAATGGAGGTGTATCCGCCGACGGCCAGGGTCAGCGGCTTGGTGGCGCGGACGCCGACGGCGATTCCCGGTCCGACTCTCACCCGCAGACGGACAAAATCAAACACGTCGAGGATTCTATTGGGTATGTACAACAGCAGCTTATGGCCGAATCCGTGCTTTTTGACCTCGCTGGTTTTTCCCCCCGCGGTTGCGGTCTTGTCCGTCGGTTCCGCCGGCGCGGTCTTGTCCGCTGATTTTCCGGTTGTGTCGGTTACTTCCGGCACTTCCTCAATCGTCGTCGTTTGAGCTGATGCCGCTTCCGGCGTCCCGGTCGTCGTCTTTTCCGCCGCCAGGGCCTGGCCGGTAATAAACACCAGAACGATAAAACAGAGCATCCATTTTTTCATCATTTTTATCTCCCCATTTTATTAAACAGCTGTTTGTCTTCTCAATTCGCAAAGCAAACCGTATGCCACTTTTAGAAATCTACTTAATATATTGAACCGATTGAAATTTTAATATGACGATGGCTTCCGGAAAAAATGTGGTGTTACCCGCTGCCGATATATCGGCACTTTATTCCTCCTTGAGCGAGGCGATGAACGAATCGGCCTGGGCGATGGCGCCCTCCATGTCGCGGACCAGTTGATCGACATTGGTCTGAATGGCGACCACTTCGGTGCTCAGACCGGCGATGGCGCGGGCGTTTAAGTTGTGCTTCATGAACAGCACCTGGTCCCGCAGGGGGACCAGGGCCGGCTCCAGCTTGGCTTCGGCCTTTTTCATGGCCTCAATGAGTTTGGCGTATTTTTTCCGGGTCAGGTCATACTTCTGTTTACTGGCCTTGCGGAGACTGTCGCTGTTGTACTGATCGATCTCGGACTGCCATTCATCAAACAGGGCCTCGGAAACGTCCTCGACGGCACGGATGCGGTCGCGCACGGCGTTTGCCTCGGCTTCGGTCTTTTGCAGGGTGGCGTTGAAACGGTTGTATTCCTTTTCCAGATCGCCTCCCTTAAAGTTGACCACGCTTTTGAATTGCTCCATGGCCGTCAGAAACTGCTCCTTGGCTTCGTTCTGGGTGTCACGGGCCTCTTCGACCCGGTCCACCATGATGTCGCGTTTATGGATGCCGACTTTTTCCATGGCGCCGTAATACATGGTGCTGCAGCCCGTAAGCCCGGGGAAGACCAGGCAGAACGCCAGCCACCGTAATCCTTTCATGACGATCTCCTTTTTCAGGTTATCTGTAATCGTTCAAACCCTCCCTTGGAAATTTCCTGGAGGGTCCGGAATAAAATATCCGACACGGTCGGCCGGGCCGCGGAAAGGGCGGTCCAGTCGCCTTTCCGGGCGGCGGCAAAATAGTGACCGAACTGTTTCTTGATGAAGGCGTCCCAGCGGGCGGTGATACCGGCTTTAACCGGCGCGTTTTCTCCGTCCGGCTGCCGGGGCGGCTCCCGCCGGCTGTGGGCCCAGGCGCTGACATGGGAAAAATAGATCAGGGCCCGGTCCATCAGGATATACAGCATCTGGTCGTTTTTAATGGGTCCCACCTCTACCCGTACGCGGCCAAGAGGCAACCCCCTGACCCGGGAAGTGACGGCCTGCTTCGCGCCCAGGGCCGCCGACCCGCCGCCCAGCAAGCCGCCCAGCGCGGCAAAGGCGCCCAGGCTGTGTCCGCCCAGGACCAGGTCGATTTTCGCGCCCACGATCCCGCCGCCGGCCGCTCCGGCGGCGGCCAGTTGCCACTGGCTTAAGCCCAGAACCCGCCACGATTTTTTAGAGAACAGGTCTTCATTGACAATGGAGTGGGGCGGTAGTTCCACGTCAAACAGATGGTGCTTGAACTGTTGCCGGATGGACTGGTGCGCCTCCTTTTCCAGCCGGTTGATATCGGCCCGGTATTGATGCTCCAGGCGGTTCCGGGTCCGGGGTACTTCGGATTCGTCGGCGCAGGCGGCGTCGACGGCGTGCCGGGCCGAAGTGACCATCAGTTCCAGGATGGTGGACACGGTGTGATCGATGCGGCGCCGCCAGTCCTGCCGGAAGGCGTCGATGACCTCCTTGAGGGCGGGCTGCCATTCCGGATCGATGTGCCGGAGGCTTTCCAGCAGTTCGATCCGCTCGGCGTAGGTGGCCCGGTGGGCGTCGAACACGCGCACGCTGTTGAAGTGCTTCCGGGCTTCGTTTTTCCACTCCTCCATGAATTCGCCGCGGGCCCGTTCCTTGGTGTTGATCACGGCCAGGCGCGGCAGGCCGGCCAGGCGCAGGATTTCCATTTCCATGACGTCCACCCGGCGCAGAGGCCGGGAACCGTCGGCCACGAAGATGACGCCGGCGCCCTCGGCCAGGGGGGAGAGAAGTTCGACTTCGTGGGCGAAATCGGCGTCATGGCGGTGGCCGGCGATAAAGTCGGCCGTTATGGCGTCGGCCGGTCCCTCATGCCGGGAGAACCATTCCAGGGTTTTGCGGGGTTGCTGGAAGCCGGGCGTGTCCACGAACCGGATCAGTTCGCGGCCGTCGATGACCACCGGATAGCGGCGGCAGACGCGGGTCTCGCCGGGTAACGGGCTGATGCGGACGCTATCGTCTTCGGTCAGGGTGGAAACCACCGATGATTTTCCTTCGTTGGGGTGTCCCAGCACGGCAAAGGTGGGAATGTCCGGTCTATTCATGGCCGCCTCCCAGGGATTCGATCCGCAGAAACGGATCGTTCAGACCGGCCGTTGCCCGTTCCCAGATCGTACGGTCCACTGGGGCCGGCCCGGTAAATCGGCCGTTGGACCCGGGTTTTCCCACCAGGCCGATAATCATTCCTGTTGCCGGTCCGACCGCCTGCCGCAATCCGGCCAGCCAGGAAACGGTCTCTTTCAGGGGAGGCTGCCAGGCTTCGGTCAGGATCACCAGACGCAGATCGTCGGGCGGCAGCGGTTGCCGGGAAAGAAGATCACGCAGAGACTGGCTGTCGACGGCCGTGTCCTGGGTCAGGGGCAGGCGGCCGGCCAGATTCAGCCCCAGCCGGGAGGAGAGTCTTTCTTTCAGCGCCGGATCGGTAAAGAAAGCGTCGATCTCTCCGGGGACAAGGGCAATGGCCGGACCCATGGGACCGGTGAGGGGCCCGTCGGCTGCGCTTGACGGGTTAGCGGAGAAGTTTTGTTTTTCGCCGACCGGATCTTCCGGCATTTCCTCCCCCGCGGTCCGCAGGCGGGGAGTTTGAAGGCGCTGGATCAGACGGTCGCACTGGCCGGTGGAAAAACTGACGGACAGGAGCGCCCGGCGCTGCTCCCGGACGCCCCAGGCCAGCAGCAACCCGCGGGGAATCAGCCCGTAACACAGGATCGCATAGATCAGAAACGGCCACCACGAAACCAGGTCCGGCGTGGCCAGATGAACCATGCCTTCCTTTAAAATCATCCGGCTGCCCTCGATCTGGGACAGGGCCGGGTGAGCGGACGCCACGGCCCAGGACCAGGGCAGGGAAAAGAAGCCCAGCAGGCGATGGATCGTTGCCGGATCGACGAAGAGGGTCGACTGCCAGCCGAAGGCCAGATCGGTGATGGCCAGCTTGAGACCGACGGCGGCCAGAATTCCCAGGTTGAACCAGATACCGGTCAGTTGCGCCAGGAGGAAGAAGGGCCAGAAGAAGACCGGGCCGTAGATCGTCCGGCGGAGATCGGCCAGATTGAAAAGGGCGCTGAACCGCAGGCGGGTTTCCGCCGTCAGAACATTGTCCCCGGCCTTCCCAATCCGAATGGCCAGGCGCCGGAAGAGCAGGGCGGCGGCCGGGTACAACCCCATGAAGCCGCCCTTTACCCCCAGGCGGGACAGCAGGGACGATATTCCCAGCAGGCCCAGCAGCAGCAACTGGGGCGCCACCAGGATCCAGAGGCAGGTGAAGATGTTGATGGGCATGGCGCCGCTGTAGGACAGGACCGACCAGGCCAGGACCGCGCCCAGGGCAAAGGCGGCGGCTGCCGCCAGGATCCGCATCAGGGCCATGGTCTCCCGGTAAATCTCACCGGGCAGGGGCCGGTCTTTCGGCAGGCCGGCCCGCTTTTCATCCAGCCAGTAACGGATCAGGTCCCGGCGTTTAAAAGGCGGCGTGTGGGCTTTGGCGTAGCCCAGGAAAATGTCCCGGTCGGAAGCGGTGTCCGGCTTCCCGGCACCGTCCATCTCTTCCGGCGCCTGACGCAGAAAAAAATCCAGATCGATCAGGTCGCTTATCCGCCAAAGGGTCGACACCGGAGGTCTCCATGGGAAGATGTAATTCAAATCGATATAATTCGAGAAAATCAACGCTACTGACGGCATGATGCACGCAAATCGTCATCCTGTCAACTCGCGTTCCGGTGCCTATTTCTTTACCGGCAGGGTAATGGTAAAGGTGGCGCCCTGACCATCCCGGCTGGCGACGTCAATCAGGCCGCCGAGTTTGGAGATAATGCCCCAGGAGATATAGAGTCCCATGCCGGTTCCCTGCCCGACACCCTTGGTGGTGAAAAACGGTTCGAAAATCCGGGTCAGATTTTCCTCGGATATGCCGCTGCCGGTATCCTGAAGCATGATTCTGGCTTCTTCCAGAGAAGAACTCAGCCGAATGGTGATGCGGCCGTCCCGGCCGGTGGCTTGAATGGCATTGGTCAGCAGATTGAGCAGTACCTGCAGCAGGGAATAGGGATCACTCCAGGCGATGGGGTGGGGCGGAACGCTTTCGAGAACAATCTCGATGTTTTTCATGGCGGCCTCGGTTTGAACCAGCGCGATGCTCTCCTCCGCCAGTGCCTTGAGGCTGACTTCGATCAGGCTGGCCGGATCAACCGTCTCCGCGGTCTGGGTCCGGACCGCCTGGAGCAGTTGCCGGGTGATCCGACCGGCCCGATCCACTCCCTTGTGAATCCGGTCCAGCGCTTTTTCAAAATCGCCCTTGCGGGGAATGTCCCGCATCTCCGGCGTGACCAGGATCTGCCGCATCCATCCGGCCGCCTCCTGAATGATGGCCAGCGGATTGTTGATTTCATGGGCCACACCGGTGGCCATGGTGCCCAGAGCCGCCAGTCGCTCGGACACCACCATCTGCTGCCTGACGCGTTCCCGGAATTCGGCTTCCTGTTTTTCCGCGTTACCGCGGCGAACCTTGTCATGGGCCTGGGTGATTTTGAGGATCAGGTGTTCCAGTTCGACGGGCTTGGTGAGATAGTCATAGGCGCCGGCTTTTATGCCGTCGACGCCGTCCCTCGTGTTGGCGTGGCCGGTCAGCAGGATCACCTCCGTCTCGGGGTAATCCGCTTTGACACCGTGCAGGGTTTCAATACCGTCCATTCCGGGCATTTTGACGTCCATGACGATAACGTCGACGCGACTTTCCGCCATCAGGCGCAGGGCTTCCGCGCCATTTGCGGCCGCCCGGACGCCTATGCCTCTGCGGCCCAGTCGCTTGGTCAAAACTTCCCGGAAATCCTTTTCATCGTCGACCAGCAGGATGTGGATTGCATTTGTGTTTTTGCCGCCGCTCATTCCGGACCGTTTCCGACAGCCATCATATTTTGCTCTGTCTCAGCAGGGCGGAGGTCTCGGCTTTGCGAATCCGCTCCAGTTGCTCCTGCCGCCGCTGCCTGGCACGGTTCAACTTGGCGGTCAACTCCTCAAAATCCGCTGGTTTGAGCAGAAAATCAAAAGCCCCTCTCTTCATGCCTTCAACGGCCGTCTGGATCGTACCGTGACCGGTCAGCATGATCACTTCCGTCAGGGGATACCGGTTTTTTATCTCCCGCAGGGTTTCAAGGCCGTCCATGCCCGGCATTTTGATATCGAGAACAATGACGTCGATCTCCTGCTTTCCCAACATTTCCAGACAGGCGCGACCGCTCAAGGCCGTCACGACATTTTCGCCTGTTTCCCTGAGCCGCAGGCTCAGCATTTCCAAGAAATCCTCTTCATCATCAACCAGCATGATGTTGCCTGTTTCGTTATCCATGCAAACTTCTCCTCTCGCGGTTATTCAGTCGGCGCCGGGCTCATCCGCAACAGGCGCCGTATTTCTCGTCATCCGTCCACAGCGAATTGAGTTCAGGCTTTACGATTCTTTAATTCCAGTTTCCCTTATTGTTAAAAAGGTCAGTCAGGATAAGAAGTTGCGTTAATGTCTGTCGTCCACCCATAGCAAGGAAGGCCCTCGTGTGTCAATATTTTCTCGGATGTCCCGCCCGCACCGGTTTTTTTGTTTCCCCCGGCGAGCCGGTCTTGCCGAATATGATGAAATGTGAGGCCACAGGATGCGGTTAGCGGATTTATCCGATTGCCTTTCAAAGCGGTTTATTGTAAAGATTTTGACTGTTATTGATTACGCCGATTGCGGGGCGGTACAATGATTAATTGTTCGCGTGCCTTGACCCCTTGAATCCTGGCCCTTTCAAAAACACCCCCATACTACCGGCTTACGTTGATGAAAAAAATTCCAAGTCACTACACCGGCAGAACCAGGCCGGTCAGGGAATCGATCACCATCTATGGTAAATACAGCCCTTACCGGCTGGACAGCACCTTCTCCCATATCATCTGCAATTGCGGCAATAATCTGTTTACGGTTTTTCTGTCCGATTACCCGGAGGTAAAGTGCGCCTGTTCGGAATGCGGTGAGGAGATTCTGATGTATGATGTTTCCTGTTACCCCGATGCGGAAGGGTGCGAACCGGACAAAGGCAAATTCAGCAAATGGGTTTCCGACCCGGGTAAAGATCGCTTTGAGCTTATTGCCATCTGGATTTACCCCGATTATCCCGATCATCAGGATGACATCGACTGGTTCGTGCTCATCACTATAGACCCGGACACCCGGGAGTATACGGAGATTATCAACTACCAGACATTGTAAGGGCGTTTTTTATTTTTTAGAGATACCCATCATACAATAGTGCCCGGTTTTGTCTTTTATGCTGTCTTGCCGGTTACGGTGCCTCTTCTTCCGTGTCCTGGACCTGACCCTGGTCGCTGCTTGGCTGAACCTGCGGCTGCTGATTCTGCTTATGCTTGCCTTTTTTCCGCTGCTGCCCGGAAGTGTTCGTCTGGGGTGGGGGGTCGGGTGGAGTCGTTACCTGCGCCTCCGGCGGTGACATCGCCTTTCCGGCAGGTGTCTGAACCGGCGGCATAATTTTTTGTTCGGCAGGTGCCTGAACCGGTTTCGTTTGTTTCCGGCGTTGTTGATTTGACGGCTGCGGCGGCGTGCCCGATGTCACCGCCGGTTGTTCCGCCACCGGTGGCGTGGTCGCCGGCGTTTCAGACGTCTTCCGGTAATGCTTGGGAGATGATGGCTGGGATTGGGTCTGTGGTTGAATCGATGCATCCACACCCGGTTGGGGGCTGCCCTGGCTGCTGGATTTTTGAATCTGATTTTTCCGGTTCCGAGGCGGTTGATTTGACGGCGGGGTGCCCGTTGTCACCGCCGGCTGTTCCGTGATCCGCGGCGCCGGCGCCGGCGTTTCCGCCTTCTTCCGGTAATGCCGGGGAGATGTCGGCAGGGATTGGGGCTGTTGCGGCGTCGGTGTAGTCACTCCCGGTTGTAAATGGTTCTGACCGGCAGGCGCCTGAATCTGCCTGTTATGATCCCAGCGCGGCTGACGGGGCGACGGCGAGGGTCCCGGTGTCGCCGCCGGCTGTTCCGTGACCCGGGGCGCCGGCACCGGTGTTTTTTTAATCGCCGGCATGGTGCCTGGCCGTTTGCTGTTATCGATCTGCTGGACGGACGGCGGCACGCCCTGAGTCGCAGGCCGGATTTTTCGTGTCACCGATTCATGCGGTTTTTGATTCACGACGGTTTTGGTGAAATTATATTTACTGGCAATGGTGCTGTAATTGGGAATGACCCTGTTGTTCAGCACCGGCGCTGTTTTAAATTCGTCAATGCCGGGGCCCTGGGTGAGCCGCAGTTTGCTGTAATCAGCGGTCCGGTAAAAACTGTTGCGATTAATAATGACGGCATGATGACGGTATCGATAAGCATGGCTGCCGGTGTAGTACCTCCAGCGGTGAGCGCCGGCATTACACCGCGGCCCCCAGTACCGATGACAGTAATAAGGTTCCAAAGGCGTCAGCGGAATCCAGCCTACGGTTGTCCCGGAGTAAATCCAGGCCACGCGGCCCGGATACCAGGCGTATTCCATGGCAAAGCCCGGTCCGGTACCCATGTGACGGCCCGACTTGGGCGGTACCCAGTACCAGTGATGACCGAGATGGACCCAGCTGCCATAGTGGTGCGTGATATAGCCGAACGGTTCATGGGGAATCCAGCAGTTGTCGTCGTACCAGACGGTCCAGTGGCCGTGGGTGAATGGCGCCCACCCGCTGGTGACCCGAACAGGCCGCCAGAAGTGGTGGTAGGCGCCTTCATAATAGACCCGATCCCATTGACCATATTCCTCCAGGACGTAGGCCTCCTCATGCAGGCGCGGCGGCAGATACCTCATGGACGTATCGCTCTGACTGATCCGGTCCGCCCATACCCGGTCCCGCTGGGAATTGAAAGCGTCCCAGTCTTCATCGGCTTTTCCGTCCCCGGAAGTGACCTGGCTGCCGTCGGCGATGATGGATGGGCCGTTGGCGGTGACGTCATAACCGCCGGTTCCGGAAACCGGGGTATACGTCACGGTTCCTTTCAGCGCGATTACCTCCACTGATTTATCGCCTGCGTAAAAATCGAAAATCGTCTGGCCGGGGGCGGTGACACGGCCGAAGGCGGACGTAACCTCGATCACGCCATCGGCGCTCTGGTTATAGAAACGGGCCATGCCCTGAACCAAGTCGACCCGGGTAAACTCTTCTCCGACGGCGATGAGCTGGACCTGGGTACCGTCTCCCATGCGTATCCAGGCGCCGTTGGGAAATATGGATTCGGCCCGGGTATTATCGCCGGAATAAAGAATGTCGCTCAAGCCGAAAGGGGCGTCCTCAACCGTGGCCACCCAGTCGTTCTGTTCCGGGACATATCGCAGCAGTTCCCCGGCTATATAGGAAATACGGCCGACCACCACCGGTTGCGCGGATTGATCCTGGGCCGATACCGGAAGCACCGGCAGGAGGCAGAGCCACGTCGTCAACGCGAGACAGCAGATGCTTTTAAATATTCCAGACTTCATATTGTCTGCTCTCCTTAAGGTGGAATATGGTCACTTCGATTTTCATTGCCTATCGCTCAATATTTATCAGAAAAAGACTCGGAATACTACAAAAGTCGGCTTCATGTTTGAAGCGTACGTTAGCCCCCCGGACTCCGCCCGCCGGAAGAAGGGGCTTTCGTCGTGCCCGGCCTGAACCAGCAGACAAGACAAACCAGTTGATTCGTTTCGGAGTTGTTGATAATCTGAATACAGGTATCTGGCCGGAATTTAAATAGAAACAAATATAATGCCCCCGGCGGCAAGAAATGGATTAACGCCATGGCGAATCAAAAAATTCTTCTCACCGGCCCCACCGGGTTTATCGGTAAGCGGCTGCTCTACCAGTTGGATGAGCGGGGATATCAGGTCCGGTGCCTGGTCAGGGCCGGCGAAACCCTGGACCTGAACATTCCGCTGCGGCGGGAACCGGAAATCGTTTACGCCGACCTTCTCGACCCGGACTCCCTGCCGCAGGCCCTTCACGGCATGGACGCCGCCTATTATCTGGTGCATTCCATGGGCGGCCGGAGCATCCGCCAGACCCTGGCCTTTGCGGAAAAAGACCGCCGGGCCGCGCTCAATTTCAGGCAGGCCGCCGAACGGGCCGGGCTTTCCCGGATTATTTACCTGGGAGGCCTGGGGGATGCCGGGGACCGATTGTCCCATCATCTGGCCAGCCGCCATGAGGTGGCCCGGATTCTTCAGGCCGGAACGGTGAAAACCACCGTGCTGCGGGCCGCGGTCATCATCGGGGCCGGCGGGGCCTCCTTTGAAATTATCCGCTATCTGGTGGAACGGCTGCCGGTCCTCCTCTGCCCCCGCTGGGTTTACACCCAGTCCCAGCCCATCGCTATCGACAATGTCCTGGCCTATCTCTGCGGATGTCTGGAAGCGCCGGAAACCGCCGGCCGGTCCTTTGACATCGGCGGTCAACAGATCCTCAGCTACGCGGATCTCATGCTGATGTATGCCCGGGTCAGGAAACTTCCGCGCGCCATCATCGGGGTGCCCCTGGTGCCCATCAAGCTTTCCGCCTACTGGGTCCACCTCATCACCCCCGTTCCCGCCGGCGTGGTCCTGCCCCTGGCCCAAGGGCTCAGAAACAAGGCCGTCTGCCGGGAAAACACCATCCGGGACCTGATCCCCATTCATCTGACCCCCATGGAAACCGCCATCTGCAACGCCCTGGCCGAAGAAGCCGGAGGCCCGGGGAAACTGCTCTCCCGACAGGCCTGTTTTCTGCCTGAGGATCCGGCATGATCATCAAAGCCGTTGTTCAGATCAACGCCCCTCTGCAACGGGTGTGGGACGTGTTCGCGGACATTCAACACTGGAAAGAGTGGAATCCGGTCTGCCGGGAATGCCGGTTTGAAACGGGCAGCGCCCTGGTCAAAGGCGCCTGTATTTCCTTTGAGCTAAACCCCCTGATTCTTCCCCTGCGCATCGCGCCGGAAGTGACGCACTGCAGTCCCGGGGAAAAAGTGGTCTGGCAGGGCTCCCGCCTGGGCATCCACGCGGTCCATGAATTTTATTTTAAGGAAACGAGCAATGGCGTGGACCTGACGAGCATCGAACATTTCAGCGGTCCCCTGCTGATGTTCGCCAGGATGATCGGTATGCCGTCAAGGCTCCATGCGCTCACGATCCGGCTTCTGGAAGCCATCCGGCAGGCGGCTGAATCATCGGGCGCTTGAGCATATGAGGCCATCTCAAAAATGAATACAGAGATAAAATCCATCGGTAAATATCCGATCAGGTCGCGTCTGGGGCAGGGGGCCATGGGACAGGTATACAAGGTTATCCTCCCCGGGGAAAACCGGTTTGCCGCCTTGAAAGTATTAAAACCGGGACCGGACCTGATCAATAAAATGGGAATGGAATGGATTTACGAGCAGTTTATTCAGGAATTCAAAATGCTGTCGGATTTGCGCCACCCCGGCCTGGTAAGCGTCTGGGGCCTGGAGCAGGATGACACGCTTGTCTATTATGTAATGGAATACTTTTACCGCAACCTGGGCCTCATCATGGGCGAATCCTATTGGGCGGACAGGCCGTCGCGGGTTCTGCGCGTTGAAAAGGCCGTCGGTTACATACTGGAAACGCTTGATGGCTTAGGCTGGCTTCACCGGGCCGGTATCGTTCACCGGGATATCAAACCGTTCAATCTGATGCTGACCGAAGCGGACGCTATCAAGATAACGGATCTGGGCTTGTCCAGAAGGCGGGGAGAAAGGCCGGCCGGCCCCGGAAACGTGATGATCGGCACGCCCTATTATGCCGCGCCGGAGCAGGTGGCGGCACCGGAAAAAGCGGATCACCGGGCGGATCTGTATTCGATGGGGGTGATGCTGTATCGCATGCTGACCGGAATACTGCCCCAACAACCGTTGAAACGGCCGGGCGCCCTGAACCCCGAGTTGGATGACGGCTGGGATGAGCTCATCTTAAAATCCATTCACCCTGATCCGGATAAACGGTTTCAGGACGCGGAATCAATGAGTCACGAGATCCGGACCCGCTACCGGGATTTCAGCCGTCAGAAGCAGGCGGCCTGCAATCTTGCGGACGATTCCGGCAGACGGATAACAAAGGAAGAATCCGGTCCTGTTCTTTTACGATCCGTGGCGGAAAGGGTTCCGGCCAATCGCGCGGCATCGGTTTTTCAAATCGATGAATACCATCGACCGCGGCAATACCTTAAAAACAGCTTTGGAGCCGTAACAGACGGTGTGATGGTTGACGCCACGACGAACCTGGCGTGGCAGCAGGCCGGGTCCGAGTCCGTGTTGCCATGGGATCAGGCCCACGCCTACATATTCACGTTAAACCGGCGGAAATTCGGCGGATATGAAAACTGGCGTCTGCCGACCGTCAATGAACTCCTGTCCCTGTTGAACCCCCCGCCGCCGGGAGAGGACTTCTGTTTCCAATCCGCCATGTCTTCCGTACAGAAATGGATCTGGAGCGGGGATACCCGATCAAAAAGGGCGGCCTGGTTCATGGATGGGGAAATGGGGTTTGTCGCGTCCGGCGATATTCTGGACGGTTTCCATGTCAAAGCGGTTTGTTCCGTCTGATTCAACCCCTGCTCTGGAGCAGGGCGGCGAACCTGGAAGGAATGCCGGCGGCGATTATTTTCCGGGCGGCGGCGGCGGCATCATATTCAACCGCCCTGACCTCTATCCGGCCGGTTCCTGAATCCCAGATAACATACCGGGCCCGGACGTCACCGTCCCTGGGCTGTCCGACACTGCCGACGTTGATTAAATATTTTCTGTTTTGCCGGATTTGCACGGGCCCTTTATCCAGGGGGTGAAGCATGATCTGATCATTCTCGTAATACAGCAGCTTAAGCTTATGGGTGTGACCCACAAAACACAGATCATCCTTTATTTCCGTAAACGCCTGCCGCAACTGGTCATCACCCGCCTGGTGCAGGTAGAGACTGAAGGAATCCGGCGGAAAACCATGAACAAAGCGACACCCTGAATCCGACAGGCTGGTGCGGGATTCCCTCAAGTATCTCAGGGAGTGTTCCGAAAGGCTTGCCGCGGCAATGTCAATAGCCCTTCTGACGTCTCCTCTATGCCAGCCGAGAACGGTATCATCAAGAACGGCCATCTCATGATTGCCCAGCACGGTGGGAATATGGCCGGCAATCAGTAATTGTAAGACTTCTTCGGAATCCGCCCCGTAACCGATATTGTCACCCAGGGAAACGATGCCGTCGGTCTGCTGCGTTTGAATATCGGCCAGGACGCTGGTGAACGCCTCAAGATTTCCATGAATATCCGAGATGATCGCGGTTTTCATCGTCGATTTCAACCATAACTTGTTTATTGTTCATAACAAGGGCCGGACTTGTGTGTCAAGGTTTTGCATACCCGATTCCCGTCCTGAATGGAAATTTAATTTAAATAGTGGTAACATTAATGGGTCAAACAGGTCGTCACGGATTACATGGAAAGGAGCCCGGGAGAATGCAAAAAGATGGTTATGTATATGAGGGTGAAATAAAGAAGGTCAGCCTGTTTAAAAAAGTTAAACATGGGCAGGGGACACAGACATTCTCGGACGGATCAACATACGAGGGAGAATTCAAGGATGATGCCTACGACGGGAACGGGACGCTGATTCTTCCGGACGGGAAAAGATTCGAGGGGGAATGGAAGGCCGACAGTTTTGTAAAAGGACAGGTGGTTTCCCCGGACGGATCAAAATACGAAGGGGAATGCCGGGATGGACGCCCCATGGGAATTGGGGTGTTGAGGCTGCCTGACGGGAAAACATATGAAGGTGAATTCCAGAACGGTCGCCCCACCGGAAAAGGGGTGCTGACCTTCCCGGACGGCAAAAAATACGAGGGGGAATGCAAGGATGGCCGCCCGGCGGGAAAAGGCGTGCTGACGCTCCCGGACGGGAAAAGATTCGAGGGAAATTTCCAGGGCGGCAGTTTTGTCGAAGGGGCGCTGATTTCCCCGGAAGGTGCCATTTACGAGGGGCAATTCAAGGATTACGCTTACCACGGGAAAGGGGCCCTCACTCTTTCGGACGGGACAAAATTCGAGGGGAATTTCCAGGGCGGCCGTTTCGTGAACGGGTTGATGACCCTCCCGGACGGATCGCAATACGAAGGGGACTGCAAGCATGGCCGTCCCGAAGGGAACGGGGTCATGACCCTTCCGGACGGGCAAAAGTACGCGGGAGAATTTAAAGACGGTACCCTGATAAATGGGACACTGACACTTCCGGACGGGACAAAATACGAGGGGGATTTTCAGGCCGGCAGTTTTGTGAAAGGCACGATGACCCTCCCGGACGGACAAAAACAGGAAGGAGAATGGCAGGACGGGGTCCTGGCGAAAGGGTTGCTGACCCTCCCGGACGGAGCCAAGTACGAGGGGGAATGCAAGGATGGCCGTGCCGAAGGCAAAGGGGTGATGCTTCTTCCCAGTGGGCAGAAATACGAAGGGGAATTCAGGGATGGTGTTCTGGTAAAAGGGATGATGACGCTCCCGGACGGACAAAAATACGCGGTAGAGCGAAAGGATGACCACTTTACTGGAAACGGGAAACTGGCGCTTCCGAACGGGGCGACGTACGAGGGAGAATGCAAGGATGGCCATGCTGAAGGCAGAGGGGTGATGACGCTCCCGGAAGGGACAGTATATGTTGGAGAGTTCAGAAACGATGCCTTCGTCACCGGGACTGTGACGTTTCCGGACGGCACCAAATACGAGGGAGCATTAAAGGATGATGCTTACAGTGGCAAAGGGGTCCTGACGCTCCGTGACGGATCAACATACCAGGGAGAATGGGAGGATGGTGCCATTGTAGAGGGGACGGTGACTTCACCGGACGGCACGATATACGCCGGTGAATTAAAGGATGACGTTTACCATGGGAAAGGGGCATTGACGCTCCCGGACGGGAAACGATACGAGGGACAATGGAACTACGACGTTCTGGTAAACGGAGCAATCACATTTCCGGACGGATCAATATCCGAGGGAGAATTCAGCGAAGGCGCTCTTGTTAAAGGGTCGATGACGTTCCCGGACGGATCGATATCTGAGGGAGAATTCAGTAAAGGCCATCTGGTCAAAGGAGCGAAGATCCTTCCGGACGGAAGAAAAATCGAGGGGGAGTGGACGGATGGCCGACCCGAAGGGAAAGTGACGATGACTTCTCCGGATGGGGCAAAATACGAGGGAGAGTTCCGGGACGATTTTCGCAGCGGGAAGGGGATGATTATATTTCCGTCCGGCAGAAAATACGAGGGGGTATGGACGGATGGCCGTCCCGATGGGAAAGGGTTGATGACGCTCCCTGACGGATCGGAATTCGCGGGAGAATTCATGGAGGGCCGTCTGATCAGCGGGGCGGTGACTTATCCGAACGGGTCGAGATACGAGGGAGAATTCAAGGATTACCGCCCCCATGGGAAGGGTACGATGACTTCCCCTGATGGCACAAAACACGAGGGGGAATTCAAGGACGGCCTTCCCGTAAAAAAACCGCCGATTTCAAAACCAGCAACCGGAGGCAAACCGAAATAATAATCCGGATGGACTCCGCCCGGAGTTTACATCAGGCTCAATGAAGCTTCCAGAAGTTCCTTCTCCGTCTCGACGCCTTTTCTCTTGTCCAGGTATTGAGTGAAAGCCTGGAGCCCTACCATTATATTTCTGAGTCGCCCCTGGGATTTCTGAAACCGCTTATACGATTTTTCTCCGCCGGGACGTTCAACCCGATAGGGCCGCTCAGGCCACCCGGGAGCGGGTTTGGAGTAGATGTATTTTTTAAAGGACTCTTCGCTGATCAGATTTTCGCGCGGTGAGATAACGTCCAGAGCTTTGTTGAGCCCGGAAAGTCCGATGAGCCATTTTTCCTGCCATTTCTGGAAGGTGGTCGGTTCGCCGATGAGGCGCAGATAGTTTCGTCGGTGGTCCTTCATCTTTTTCCGCACAATGTTGTTGGGGGCGTAAATCTCCATGGCCTTGAGCAGGGGGAAGACGGTGAAGGCCATGCGTTTGTGGTATTGGCCGCGTTCTCCGATGTGCTCGTTTCTGTGCCTGTTTTCCATGCAGTACGCATAACCGCGCAGGTTGACGTCAAGATAGCGGGCGACAGTGGCGCCGTGGGTCTGGTAAAGCTCCCGGTATCCCCGTTCGATCAGTCCCATCACTTCATGTTCGTTGAAGTTTTTCGGGTCCATGCCGCCGCCGCCGAAAAAACTGATCGAATTCCAGTCGACATTTTCCTTGATGCGTCCCTGGCTTTTCATGTCGCGCCACATCGGGGTGGCCGGGAAGGGGCAGACCCGGGTCAATTGCTGGGTGGTCGGCTCGAGGGCGATGAAATCCTGCAGATCTTCTTCTATGTTCTGGCGGTCCTGAAAGTCAAACCCCACCATCCACGCCCCGCTGGTGGTGATGCCGACATTGTGCAGCCCCTTGAACATCTCTTGGTAACTCAATCCCGCGGTCTTGCAATAGCCGTGGTCCTGGGCGTATTTCGACTCGACACCGACAAACACGGTGCTGGCGCCGGTGAGCATCATGTCCTCGAAAGACCATTTGCTCATCGACCGCATGGAGGCCAGGCAGTAAAAACTGTAATAGGCCAGCCCGAATTCGCTGTCTTCCCGCAGCAGCCTGCCCAGTTCCCGCATGTATTCCATATCCGCGAAGGAATCCTCCTCGAGCAGCGTCACCTGTGGGATGTAGGGGTTTTCTCGATAGAGGCGCTTGAATTCCCGGTGCACCTGTTCCGGGGTCATCAACTGGATGCGGCGGTGCTGGAAATATTCCGTCGTACCGCAGAAGTCGCACTTGTTCGGGCATCCTACCGACCCGACGATGACGGGGGTCTGGCCTTTTGAACGCCGGCTGATCATCGGTAAAGTCGTCCCCCATTTGGGGAGGTGGGAGTGGAACATGGGCTGGTCGACTTGTTCGCCGAGCAGTTTCCGAAAGTAGGAAACACCTTCCTCGTGGCAGAGGTGATCGCAAAATTCCTTGATTTTTTCCGGTGTCGAGGTGGCCTCCAGACCCGCGGCGCCGAAACCGCCCAGAACGATTCGTGACTTTGGGGCTTTCCGGCGGATGGCCCGGCACATTTCCACCGCGTCGTCCATCTGGTTATGAAAGAAGCTGATGCCGATGTAGTCGTAGCCTTTTTCAATCTCCGTCAGGAAATCCTCTTTTTTCGGAAATTCCAGCAAAACCGACGGCGAATCGATGTTCTGCGCGATGAGGTGGAAGGAGTTCATGTGCAGATGACCGCTGAGAGTAAATATGTCGCATCCGCGGCTGAACCGCTGGTTCATTATGTCGGTGGGAGAAGTGTTGAAAAACTGTTCGATGTAAGGGCCCCAGGTGGTGGTAAAAAGAATGTTGGTCATTGCCGTCTCCCTATTTTGTTTTTTTCCTGGCCAGCGCGCGCAGCCGCTTCAATTCATCCTGGATAAATTTCTGATGCAGGGCGCTGATGACTTCGTTAATGGCCGGGATCCCTTTTTTAAGCAGGTCTGCTATTTCATCCGCTGACCGGCTGCGGGCAATACGATCGACAAAAATGGTCAGTTCGGACCTGGTCAATTCGCGGATGAGACGGAGGTAGACGTCCAGCGCCTCGACATTGATTCCCATGTCGGCGGAAAATCCCAGGGCCCGGAAATCGCTGAGCGCTTTAATCAGGCGATAGTCGACCTCGTCGTAATATTTTTTCCCTTTTTTGTATTCGGGCGTAATGGCGCCCCGCTTTTCGATGGCCGCCATTTCCGTTTCGGTCAGGAGGACATGTTTCATGACTTCGGCGTGGGGAATGTCGTAAATCTCAGGAAGAAGGTCGTGATCCTCGGACAGACGGGATTTGACCTCCAGGAGGATTTTATAATCCTCCATGGTTAGATCATCGCCGGTAAAAAATATTTTTTTAATGGTTTTTATCGACAATCGCAGTTCGTCCTGAAGGCGCTTGATGAAGGACACTTTACGGATGGATTCCTGATCGTAATAGGCCATGTTTCGAGCGGTCTTCTGGGGTTTTCCCAGAAGCCCTTCGTTAATATAGTGCCTTATGGTGGAAAGGGGCAGGCCGCTGGCTTTGGCCAGCTCACCGATTTTCAACTTGTTGTCGGCTAATATGTTCATGGCTTTCTCGTAAAGTGATAGGTGATACTATTTACTTTGTGTCAGCCGTTTTGAAATGTCAAACCATTTTTATGGCGGCGGTGTAGGCGGTCCGGGTATGCAAAGAGGTCATCCAATGTGCAAAGAATTGGCCGAGAAGTTGTTTTGAAACATTGCCAAGAACCGCTATTATGATTATGCTGATACCGCAAGCAGTGGAATTAGAATATTATTACCATTACCGCGGGAGAGAAAATGGCGTTAAAATCAAATTCATCCAGCTCATCCAATGGAAGATATATCCCTTCTAAACCGGATATGAAAAAATTCAAGGCGACATTCAACAACGAGACGATAACGGTTAATTATGTTTGTCTCGACGCCAGATCGCCCGAAGAAAAGGCGGCCGACAGGGCCAGGGGAAGCCTGAAAGGCCCGGCCATGGTCTTTTTCCAGGGCCATGATCAGCGGCCGAAGGACAGCTATGAATTCACCCGAACGCTGGCGCTTAACAGTTTGTCGGGAATATGCATCGTACCGACATGTGACACCCCTTTTGGCGACGATCCGGGCTGGCGGGGCGACAGGGGGAAGATGGTCATCCTGATGGAGACGATCAGGCGCCTGCTCGATGAAGGCGGCGTTTCGGTCGAGGGATTCAGCCCGATAGCCGCCATGCCGGCGCTGATCAACGGCCATGCCGTCGTCCCGAAGCCGGACAACATCTCCGGGAAACTCTGTTCGATAGGCTGGTCTCACGGCGGGATACTGGCCAGGGAATTCGCCTCAAATTATCCCGGCGCCGTCATCGGGCTGGCCACTGTCTGCGCGGCCGGTTACAAAAAGTGGAAAAATCCCGGCCATCTGCTGGTAAGATTCACGCTGGAAGCGATCAATTCGGGAGTCCAGACCCTTACCGGCAAATCCCCCAGCGCCATCGGTTCCGCCTGGGGGCTTAGCTGCGGGCTGGCCGGCGACCTTTCCCGGTCGGTGGCCGACAGTGTTTTATCCGGCAAACCATCCAAACTGGCCAGGATATATAAAGATATCAGCGACTGCGCCCGATTGATTGACGAAAGCAACGCGCCGGTCGGCGGCCTCAAAAATATCGCGGTCATTTTCGCGCGCGATGATACCTGCATAGCGGTGGACGAATATGGAATCGGAAATCTCGACCATCCTTCCGACATAGAAATCGAATCGTTCTGGCAGCGGTATTATCCTTCCAATACGGCTGACAAGACAACTCTGGCCTTCAGGATTCTGCCGGGAACGCATACGGCGCCGGCCACGCACGGCAGACTCTATGCTGAAACGGTTCTCTCCGCCCTCGGCCAGGGTGTTTCTGGGGTCGGACCATAACAACATGCTTATATATAAACATAAAACTGCAAAACAACCCCCAGGATAAGGCTTAAAAGGCCCTTTTTGACCCCCAAAACGCATTTTAAGCTTTTTCTAAGTAGGGCTAACTGGTTAAAGTGATTTTTTTGCCCCTCAAAAGGCCCGTTTTAATGGATGAAAACAGCTTGTTTTTGATTGACTATCTTTAATAATCAATATTTTAGCTTGGTCCGACCCCAATCCTTGAATATGACTGCCATAAATAAATTACGAATCATTACGCAGCTATCAGCCAATCTGCTGAAAGGCAGGATATCCGGCTATAAACCCTTTTTTCTTTCCCACCTGATAACATCCAAATGTAATTTCAAGTGTGAACAGTGCCTTTGGAATGAATCATCAACCGGAGACTTAACGATTGGTGAAATCCGTTCCCTGTATGATCAGGCCAGAGCGTGTGGATTTGTCGCCAACTATCTCTGGGGCGGGGAGCCGCTTATCAGAAAGGACATTGAAGAGATTGTAAGGTATTCCAGGGAAAAGGGCCTGATCAATTTTATCAACACCAACGCCTGGTTCTTAAAAGAAAAAATACCCTCTATCGCCCCTTATGTTGACGTTATCATTATTTCACTCAATGGCGCCACAGCCGAAATTCATGATAAAACCTGCGGCGTTAACGGGTCTTTTGACAGAATTCTTGAAGCGATCAACATTCTCAAAACGCAATATCCTAAAATATCGATCATTTTTAATACGCTGATTTTGAAGCATAACCATCATGATATCGATAACATAATTGATTTGTGGGAAAAGATGGGAGTTCCCGGATATGTCAATTTCATCGAGATGGATCTCCTGAAATCAAGCGGGTTGGGCTCTCAGAATGCGGCCTTCGATGCATCGGAAGCAACCCGCAGAGAACTTGCCAGGAGGCTGATCTCAAGGAAGAAAAACAAGGCTCCGATTCTCAACACGTATAATTACTTCAATAAATTTGTTGCGGGGAAGAAACCGTACCGGTGTCATTTTCCAAAAATGTTTTTAGAGGTTTACGCCGATGGTTCGGTACTGGACTGTGTCAATGTTGATAAACCGATTGGTAATGTCAAAGACCAGTCGCTCCGATCTATATTACATCATCCAAGAATTCAGGGCATGATCGATGATGGAGAAAAATGGTGTTGTGTTCATAACAATGCGGACCGGATTGACGCCTCCAACACATGGGAGTTGCACCGGGAATCCATTACTACCGGATTGCGGTTCCTGTTGGGGAGAACGAAATGAAATCAGCCAAAACTGAAATCACGCTTGCCGGCCTGAAGGGCAGCGGCCTTGACCGGTTGGAACAAATTTATCGGGAAAGTGAGCCGGCCAAATTAGGTGACGGCCTGTACAAAGGCCATTTCCTGGGAATGCTGGATTCGGTGGATGCCGGAAAACCCTGGCTGTGGCTGATAAGCAATGGGGGCTTTAAATGGACACCCTTCTGGATCGATTTTTCCAAAAGCCTCTGGTGCTTCTGGCATCCGAAAGTCGCCCTCGGAAAATTTAAAGCCACCCCTGGTCCGTCCCGGTGGAGAGAAACCCAAACTTACCAGCTTCACTACGGTTGCTCCCGTCTCCCGGGTTTTGTCAAAAGGCATCTTTATGATGAGGTTAAACCGATCACTGAAACGCTTTGCCTGGGAATGGGCGGCGTCAATGTCCCCAAAAACAGAGGGGATCTGTTCTTCTTTGCTCTCGAACGAGTAGCTCAAAAAGGCTGAAGAAGTTTAATTTTTTTAAGAATCTAATACACAGGAGTAAAACATGAGTATCGTTGATCTGACCCTGGAGGGCACGGTCGCCGTCATTACCATGAACAATGGTGAGAACCGGCAGAACCTGGCCTTTGCCCGGGCCATGGGCAAGGCCATTGACGACGCCCTGGCCAATGAATCCGTCACCGCCATTGTCATTACGTCCGCGGGCGACAAATATTTTTCCGCCGGCGTTGACCTGGAATGGATGATGGACCGGTTTTCAAACAGCGCGCCGGACGATATGCGGGCCTTTATGTACGGCATGAACGAAGTGTTTAAAAAATGCCTGCTGGCACCCGTTCCCGTGATCGCGGCCATCAACGGCCATGCCTTCGGCAACGGGGCCATCCTGTCCTGCGCCTGTGATTTCCGGTTCATGAAGTCGGACCGGGGCTATTTCTGTTTTCCGGAAGTGGACGTCAGTATTCCTTTTCTGCCCGGGATGGTGGCCTTTGTCAAAAAAGCCCTTCCTTATTACAAGTTCAACGAAATGAAACTGACCGGCAGAAGGGTCTCCGCGCCGGAACTGGAGGCGCATCATATTATTGAAAAAGCCTGTGCCGATAAAGACAACCTCATGGCCGAAGCCCTGGCCTTCGCGAAAACCTTCAATAAAAAAAGAGGGATCTTCGGTGAGCACAAGCGCCGGCTGCACCGGCATATCATTGACATCATGGACAAGGAAGACCCGGAATATATCGAACCCCTGAACCTGATGATGTAAGGGCCGGGACAAGCCCTACAGCACAACACCGCCCTGGGTGCTGACACCGATACGCATCAGGTCCTGGCTGATAATCAGGTTTCCGGGAAAGTTCTGCTGGGCCTGCTCCAGATGCGATATCGGCGCCATTCCCGGTACGATATGGTTGAGCACCAGCGTCTTGACGTTGCAATAAGCGGCCACCTGACCGACCCGTTCAATGGGTGTGTGCGCGTTTAACATGTGCTCTTTCAAAACATAATACGGCGAGGCCGGATCCGGGTCGCCAAACATCTGGTTGACCCAGGCCGTGTCGATCACCTCATGCACCAGGATATCGGCACCGTCGGCCAGCATCTGCAAATTGCCATTGGCCAGGTCCGGATCTCTTTCGACAAGATAGCGGTCCGCGGTCGTGTTGGCCCCGGTATCGCCCGAGAAGACGACCGAGCCATCGGGCGTATCGAATCTGAAGGCGAAGGCCGGATACACCTGATGATGGTCGACCAGGGTCGCCGTCACGCTGACGCCGTTTTCATCCTGGCCGCCGCCCGCCGGATATATCTGAAACGGTGCCGTCAACGGGCAGGTGGGGCTGCCCTGGGCTTCAAGCGGATTGCCGATCTCGGAAACATCGATCAGGCTCCGGTAATTCGGGTATCCGTCATCCAGCATCAGGTCATTGACGGCCTGGGCAACGCCCTGAAAGATCAGATCGGTCATCTGGATGGTGCCCGGCGTCGACGTAATCCGGTCGGGATCGGCGCTGTCCGTCTGGAAGATCCAGTCCGCCAGGGCGTCTTCCTGAATAAAAGGGTTTTTGTTGAAGTCCGGCTGTCCGCGGTCACAGGGCCCGATCACTTTCAGCGGTTTTTCTCCCCAGCCCAGGGCAGGGCTGCCAAGCTGGCTGCCGGCGCCTATCAGCAGCAGGTTGGCATAATCAGCGATATGATCCGGATGGATGTGGGTAAAGAAAAGCGCCTTAATTTTGTTGAGAAAAGTGGAAGAAGGGTTGTCCATGTATGAATCGTCGGCATTCAGGACACTCTGGGTATTGAACGCCTCGTTCAGCCGGGCCATGGACCCCTGCCCGAGGTCGACCAGATAAATGGTGTCGTTAACGACCAGGGCCGACGAGGAACTGGCGCGGTTTGAGCCCGGCCAGTATCCCACGCCGCCGGATGATCCCAGAACAACCAGCTGGGTGTTGTACTTGTCCGTATCCGTCCGGTTGGAAGCCGACGAGCTCGACGAGCACCCTGCCAGCATTGTTCCGCTGATCCCCGACAAAAAGGGCAGCGCCAGCAGAGAGCCGCCGCCTTTGAGAAACCGCCGCCGTGAAATGTGACGCCTGATGGCTTGGCTGATCAGATCCATTGACACCTTCCCTCGTTTAAAATGATAAAAAGGATAGGAATGTGAATATTCGGTCATTATCTATAACAGGGCGGGTGTTGTGCGTCAACGTCTTAACGGCCGGCCGCCAGTTTATACCCGACCCCGTGAACCGAGGCGATGACCTCCTGACCAGGCAGGGTCGCCGCGATTTTGCGGCGGAGGTTCTTGATGTGGGTGTCGATGGTGCGGTCGTAGCCGTCGAAATCATAGCCCTGGGTCCTGCTGACCAGTTCCGAACGGGAGAAGGCCCGGCCGGGGTTCTCCATCAGGAGCCGGAGCAGGTTGAATTCGATGGGGGTCAATTTCACCGGACGGGCATCGATCGTGACGTCATGGGCCGGGACATTGAGTTCAATGGGGCCGGCCCGGAGAATGCTTTCATCGGCTTCCGGCGGCCGGGTCCGTCTCAGCACCGCCTTGATCCTGGCCATCACTTCCCGCGGCCGGAAGGGTTTGCAGATATAGTCGTCCGCGCCCAGTTCCAGCCCCAGCACGCAGTCGACCTCTTCCACGCGGGCGGTGAGCATGAGGATGGGGATCCGTGAGAACTTCCTTATTCCCCGGCATACCTCCAGCCCATCCATGCCCGGCAGCATCACGTCCAGGAGGATCAGGTCGGGAGGTGATTTCTTTACCGTTGGTATGACCGTGTCCCCCCGCTCCAGGCAGGAGACCTGGTGGCCCTCTTTTTTCAGGTAGTCGCGCAGGACTTCCCTGATTTTGGCTTCATCTTCCACGACCAGGATATGGCTCATGAACGTTTCTCCGTATGGGGCATGCTTCGCCGCGTCAGCGGCAGCGCGATTTCGATCTTCAGCCCGCCCAGGGCGGAGGCGCCGGACCGGATGGAACCGCCGCCGGCTTCGATGATGGTTTTGCAGATGGCCAGCCCCAGGCCGCTGCCGCCGGTGGACCGGGAGCGGTCTGTCCGGTACAGTCGCTCGAAGATATAAGGCAATTCGCCGGGGCTGACGGCCGGCGGGGAGTCTTCGAAAAGCAGGTGCACCTGACCGTCTTTCACAACATGAGAGACGCGCAGCCGGCCGGGGCTGTCGGTGTACTTGAGGGTGTTTTCCAGAAGGTTGCCGAATACCTGAGCCAGGCGCGCGGCGTCGCCAGTGATTACCATGTCCGTTTTGGCGGTCAGCCGGCTCTCCACGGTGATGCCGGCCTGCGAGCATCTGAGTTCAAAGGCCTGGAGTACATCCCTCGCCACCTTGAGTACGTCCACCCTGCCCCTGGCCAGGGTCAGGGCGTCGCTCTCCAGCAGGGAGAGCGCGTGCAGGTCTTCCACCAGTTTCGCCAGCAGCAGCACTTCGGCATGGATGGACTCCAGCGTCTGCCGGCTCATATCGCGAACCCCGTCCAGCACGGCGTCGATTTCGGCCAGCAGCACCGACAGCGGCGTCCGCAGCTCGTGAGAAATATCCGACAGCCACTGTCGCCGCAGGCGATCATAACGTTCCAGGGTGTCGGCCATGTGGTTGAAATCGGAGGCGAGCTGCCCCATTTCGTCGCCGGAGCCAGCTTTGATGCGGGTGTCAAAGCGCCGGGAGGCGAGGGCGCGCGCTCCTTCCGTCAGCCGCCGGATCGGCTGCATCAGGCCGCGGGCCAGGAGGAAGGTCAGCAGGGAGGACAGGACCAGAATGACGCCGCCGATGAGGTAGATGGCCCGGGTCTGGCGATACAGGAAGTCCATCTGCAGCGGGTCGGAGAGGCGCTCCGGGATTTTGAGCCCCAGCCATCCGGCCACCTGTCCGTCGACGGGGATCTCCATGAGGACATGGTCCTTGTCGGCCGAGCCCTGGCCGACGACCATTTTTTTATCGCGGTCGAAAAGCGTCAGCCGCGGGCGGATGTCATGGGGAGGCGGACTCAGGTGGTCTTGAGCGGGGGCGGGCGGGTTATCGTCCCGGCCGCCGGTGCTGTCCCGTGGCGGGGGCGGCGGGTTGCCGTTTCGTGGCGGGAGTTGCTGGTTGTCGCCCCGTGGCGGTGGCGGCGGGTTGTCGTTACAGCCGGCGGGGCGCTCCCGCCGGGGGGGCGGCTGGCCGACAGGGCTTTCCTTCCCCGGGCTTTGCCGCAGGATTTCGGACCATGTCTCGGGGTTGTCCCGCAAATGCTCCCAGCCGTTGTGATCGCGGTATTCCTGCTCCAGCCGGGGCATGATATCGCCGAGCTGCTCCATTTCCACCCAGCCGACATAGGCGGAGAAATTCCGTGAGGCATAGTACTGCAGGACCGTCACCATGAGGATGACGATCATCAGGCTGGTGGCCAGAAACGAAGCAAAAAGCTTGTAGGTGTATTTCACAAACCCGCTCCCGGTATGCCCGAAAAGGGCGGAACGTCAATCACCGGGATCGCCGTCGTCATCCCGGTTGTCTCTAGAATATGACATTATTCCCGCGCAATCCAGTCTATTGCGTAAAGTCCACGGCAACAACACGGGACCTTCATAAAATCTCCACAATTGTCTGAGATAAAGGAATCAACGAAAGGGAAAGAGAAGAAACAACATTTAATGAAAGGCGACTGCCATGAAACGCATGAAAAAAATGATCATCATCGGCGCGCTGCTTTTCGGCCCGCTGTCCCTGCCGGCCGCCGCCCAGGACGCCGCGAACCTTCCCGGCCCCGGCACGGGAGGGGGCAGCCCGCCATCCCCGCCCATCTTCGCGGTTCTGGATGCCGATCATAACAGCGTCATCAGCACGGAGGAGATCGCCCAGGCCCCGGCCGCCCTGCAGAAACTCGACAAAAACGGAGACGGTCGGCTCACTCCGGACGAATATATCCCTCCGAGGCCGGACGGCCCTTTCGGCCCTCCCGGCGGTAACCGTGCCGGCGCTCCGCCGAAGCAGGATTTATCTTCCGGTCCGGCTGATGACGACCGGCGACCGCCCAAACCACCCATCGACCTGGCCCTGGATGCCGACCGTGACGACGTCATCAGCGCCGGGGAGATCGCCCAGGCGCCGGTTGCCCTTCAGAAGCTCGACCTGGATGGAGACGGTCAGCTCAGTGCCGGAGAATGCCTGTCGGCCGGCCGTCCCCGGATGCCTTCAGGAGATCACTGAAAATTTGAATTTTTGTCCGATTTTAGAGGTGCCCTTTGGACAACCGCACCAGGAACTGATAAAGGAGGTCCTATGAACAGCATCTATCATCACCTGAAGATAACCGCCGCAGAAATCAATCGCGCCTTCTGCTTATCATTAATCATTTGTTTCCTTCTGGGATGGGGCGGGTTTGCACCCGTTTCCATGGTCCGAGCGGAACAGGCTGAACCACCCGGGAGTTCTTCGGGAGACAGCAATATATCAATCGATCAGGCTGTTTCCGATGAAGCGCAATTGAACACCCTGTCTTTTGACGGCCTGGCCTTTTTGACCGGAGATATGTGCTCCAGCACCTTTTACCCGCCGGGAAAAGTGTCTGACTTTTTCGGATTCCAATATCTGCGGGATGTCACTCCCAACGGATTCGGGCATAACACGGAATTCGCCGGCCGGGTGTCCGACAGCGTTCTGTCGATTCTGACCAATGCCCAGGTCCAGGCGCTGGTCACCCTCGCCAACAACCAGGCCGAGCAGGTGGATGCCTATGCTTACAAACGATTTGTCCTGATCAAAGCTTTTCAGCGCCTTTTGAACGGAGATGTCCCTGCCGGCGCCAGCGGCCTGGATAAAGATGCGGTCATGTCGTTTGCCGCGGATTTATATGCCATTGACGGCCAGATCAGCTATGACCGGGCCAGGACCTATGGCGGCATCATTTCCGCCCTGACCGATTCCCAGAAGGCGCAGCTTGCGGATTTGAGGGATGCCTTCACGACATTATTCCAGAACGCCGGGGAAGGCGGCACCATTGCCAATAGTGACTGGCCGGCGGCTACCCCGGTGGATCTTTCCGGATTACAGGGAACCAACCGGGGAGTGCTCGTTTCCACTTATGCGGACGACATCTTTTCCTGGTATTTCGGGTCGGTCGACGGCGATACCTATTTCTGTCCGGAGCGGCATGGCACGTATTTCGGCTCATTTTACATGAAAGACATTCCGCCCATGACAGCCGCGGAAGGGGTGACCATCGACACCAACCTGACCGCGGATATGGGCACGGCCTTTCTGAATGCGTTGAACGCCAGCCAGAAAGCCATGATCACGGATCTGGTCACCACCCAGAAAACCGATCTGAACAATATCGTTTCCACGCGGGAAGCGATATCTGAAAAGTTCAGGCAGTTCATGACCGGCGCATCGGTCAGCCAGGATGAAGTCCTGGCCCTGGCCAGATCCTATGGTTCCTGTGATGGTGAGCTCTCTTATCATTATGCGACCAGTTTTACCGATGTTCATAATACGTTAACCACCGATCAGGCCGATACGCTCATGGGGCTTCGTCTGGAGTATTATCAGCGGTTCCCGGAATATCAGGCCGATTCCCATGCATACGACTGCCAGGGGGCATGGCTCTATTCCGATAAAATCGCCATGCCTGAAATCCAGAACACGGACTTTCTGTTCAACGGAAGCGGCTCCACCGGCAGTCAGGCCTTTAAACTCACCAGCAGCGTCGGAACCGACGGCGGTACGCTTCCCGTTGACTATACTTATGACGGCAGCGGCGTCTCTCCGGACCTGTCCTGGACGAACGTGCCGTTAGGCACAAAGGAGTTCGCGCTGCTCATGAGTACGTTGCCGGGTGACGGTTCTATCCTCTACAATTGGGTGCTCTACGGCATTCCGGCCGGAGTGACGAATCTGGCTAAGAACACTTCCGGGGTCGGCCTGTCCGGAATAAGCAGTCATGAGGCAGCGGGCTATGCGCCGCCGCAATCCCAGGGGCCCGGTGAAAAACTTTATACCTTCACGCTTTACGCCCTGTCCGGCTCGCCGGACCTGCCCGGTGACCCCGCTGAGATCACCGGCGATGTCCTGGCAGGGGCGATCGCTTCTCTCACGTTGGGTTCCGCATCGCTGAATCTGAACTACAGCCGGACTGCCCCCGTGGCCGACTTCTCTTCTGCCGCCGATGGCCTGACGGTCACCTTCCAGAATGCCTCCGGGCTCAGCGCCGCTTCCTGGGAATGGGCCTTCGGCGACGGCGTCACCAGCACGGAGCAGAATCCCCGGCACACCTATTCAGTCCCCGGCGATTACACCGTGGCGTTGACGGTGGAAAACAGTTTCGGCGCCAACACAACCGCCAAGGACATATCCGTGGATACGGAAGGTACGGATACGACGCCATCTAAATTCGGCGGCGGCGGAGGCGGCGGCTGTTTCATCGACACGGCTGTTTCGAGGTTATGATGGGGACGTCTATGCTTTTGTGCGTTATTCATCGCAGTATTGTTGAAACGCATTAAATCATGGATGTCCCCTGTCGCCCCTTAAAAGCGTTGAAAAAAAACCTCACCGGCTCTACATTCAGGCATGCCCTCAAAAGTTAAAACATAAAAGACGTTACCCGTTTCCGGCTGGCGGCGGTTTTTGAATACTTATTTTTATCTAATCAAACGTTATCATGGTACGATTCCAATGAAAAAAAAGTCAGAGCAGGTGCGAAGGAGCGATGGGCTTGAAAGGCAGGCCCAGATCCTGGCGGTATCCCTGGATATTTTTTCCGAAAAGGGTTATCACGCCACACGCGTGGATGACATCATAAAAGCAAGCCATATCGCCAAGAGCACCTTTTATTTCCATTTTAAAAACAAGAAGGAAATTCTGTCCAGGATCATCGATATTTATTTTCCGCTCCTTTATGATGCGATTAAACAACTCGACATATCCATAAAAAAGCCCGTTACCGACGTCAGGGCAATCTTCCTGGCTGTGGCCCGTTCCCTGGCCGACACGCCTGAATTCCGCAAATTATTAAAAATTTTGCTTTCAGAAATCATCGGATCTCATGATCCTTTTCTGGACAAGGTGGATACCTTTTTCAATGACCTGGTCAATCTTGGCGTGAAATATATTTCCCGGGCTCAGAAAGACGGCACGGTATCCGGAAAGATCGATCCTTTTATTACCGCTCTTTGTGTCATCGGCGGCTTAAAAGAGGTCCTCTACCGCTGGCTGGTCAAAAACGATGTCCGTGATGTTGAAAAAGCCTTTTCCTCGATTGTTGATCTTTATTTTAAAGGTATGGTCACAGGTCAATAACGGTCAAAGCGCCTTCGACCGGATTGGTTCCCATTCCGGTCTTTGTGCCACCCACCATCGTTTCCTGAGAAATTCAGGCTGATGTTTTTTCTTGACATATAATTCGGACTCGTAGTATCAATTAAATTAGTTCGTACTCTTAGTTCGAACTATGTGGACTGCCATAGCCGATCAGAATGGTGTACACGGAAAGGCGCGGCATAAAACCCGTTAAGCATAAAGGAGGACACCATGACCGTACCCATTGACGCCGCCTTGACCACTACCCTCGGGACCGCTTTCTACGCGGCGGCCAAAAATCATATCCCGTCCGGCCAACCGTTGCTGACCAGCCCCTATTACCGCTGGGGCATGGCCTACAATGTGGTCGTGGGCATGGGTATCGCCATCGCGGCCTATCTGTTGAATCCGGACTGGATGTGGATGTACTGGCTGGACGCCTCGCGCCTGTCAGCGGGTTTTACGATCTATGTTTTTCTCATGTATCCGGCCATGTATACCTTCGGCTTTCTGATGGCCGACCAGGCCGAGAAGCTCCGCCGGGGCGGCAGCCTGTCAATGCTGGCCGCCCTGGCTATATTCCTGGTCCTGTTTATTGTCCTGACCTTTGACCGGTTGTGGAACGTGGGCACGATCGCCCAGTGGGACGCGGGCGCCTGCGTGCCCATGATCGGCCCGGGATTTACCTTTACGCCCCTGGCCACGGCCCTGACCGTCGGACTTGCCCTGGCCGTCATATCCGGGGTGGCGCTGTTGCGGCGGTTTTCAAAGGGACTGGGCTGAAAATTTTTTCCGCGATCATTTAAGGAACCTTTCATGAGCGTTTTTAAAGACAAGACAGCGATTGTCACCGGCGGCGCATCCGGCATGGGCGAGGCGGTCTGCCGCCAGCTGGCCGCCCGGGGGGCCAGCGTCATCGTGGCCGACATTCAGTCGGAAAAAGCTGAAAAAGTTGCCGCGGAAATCCGCGCCGCCGGCGGAATGGCCCGCGCCGCCGCTCTGGACGTGTCCGACCGGGAGGCCGTGTTCGCCCTGGTGGAGAACACGGCCAGGGAATCCGGCCGCCTGGATTACATGTTCAACAATGCCGGCATGCTGTTCGTGGGCGAGGTCAGGGACATGGCGCCGGCCCAGTGGGAGAAGATCGTCCGCATCAACACCATGGGCGTCCTGCACGGCACCCTGGCCGCCTATAACGTCATGATCCGCCAGGGATCGGGCCACATCGTCAACACCGCTTCCATGGCTGGGCTGATCTACCAGCCCATCACCGTGGCCTATGTCATGACCAAGCAGGCGGTGGTCGGCCTTTCCCTGTCCCTGCGCATCGAGGCCGCCGGCCTGGGCGTCAGGGTTTCGGCCGTGTGCCCCGGAGTGGTCAAAACCCCGCTGTACGATCACAGCCCGTCCGAACGCGCGAGCATTCCGGATGTCATGGGCATCCTCCCGGTCCGGGCCTGCCCGGCCGAAAAAGCCGCCGATCATATTCTTGCCGGCGTAACGAAAAACAAGGCCCTGATCCTGTTTCCCCTTCACGCCCGGATGCTCTGGCTGGCGTATCGCCTGATGCCGCTGGCCCTGGTCAAATTCATGCAGGCGCCGGTATGGTATTTCAGGAAAAAACTCCGAAAATAAGATCTCGTTCCCGTTCGCCGCATCCCACCGTTGACGGCGGTTTCGCCTGACGCCCGAACCAGGATGGCGGCCGTGATGTTGACATCACCAGCCATAAACGCTAAAAATCTTGCAATACGTCTTTTGTATTATTTGGGGGGGAGGCCGTCCATGAAACAAAATGATCCGTTTAATCCCAAGGCCATAAGTGCGCTCTGCGCTATGGACGGGATGACGGTACCGAGTTCCATGTTCGGGGCCTTAATGCGGTAATAAGTGGAAAAAGACAAGAAAAGGATATCGGAAAAAGAGAACGTGGGAATCAATCCGTCATATTTTCCACGTTTGGGTCTTTAATAATGGTAATAAATGGAAAAATTTCCACCTATATGATTCAATAACATAGAAAATTTTCCATTTATTACAATGTTATGCGTAACAAGATATCCATCACTCATGGCAAATAATTGGAATATTCCAGAGTGGCTTGAAAAGGAAGTGCGGGAAAGGGATAAAAGGTGTGTTTACTGCGGCGTTGAATTTACCCCAGCAAAGATATCTGCGAAATCTGCTGCAAGTTGGGAGCATATAATCAACGATGCGAAAATTATCACAAGAGAGAACATTGTTCTTTGCTGTCGAGGTTGTAATGCAAGTAAAGGGCAGAAACGACTGTCAGTCTGGTTGCAGTCTAAATATTGCAAAGACCGAGGCATAAATCCTGACACAGTCGCTCCAATTATTAACCAGGCAATTGAAAATGGTGAATAAAAAAAATCGCATAACCATGCCGCCCAAAGGATCGCCAGGGCATACGGCTTTTGAGCATTCGTGGGGGAATTGAATATTAACCGTCTTTTAGGCAAGTCAGTGGAAGCCCTGGCTCCCATTGGCGGCCGCCGTTATCCGCTAAAAAAAAATTGCAAATGCTTGGGGTATGATTTATTATCATACTCGGAGGTAATCGATATGGCAGCTTCAAAGATCGCAATCACAATTGACGACCGAACACTTAAGCGGCTCGATCTGCTCGTTAAATCGAAGTTTTTCCCAAACCGTAGCAATGCTATCCAGCAAGCTGTTACAGAAAAACTGAATCGCATCGACAAAAGCCGTCTGGCCCAGGAGTGCGCCAAACTTGATCCGGAATTTGAACAATCCTTAGCTGAAGAGGGCTTCTCAATGGAGCTGGAAGAATGGCCGGAATATTAAGGGGTGAAATATACTGGGCAGATTTAAACCCGGTTATTGGCAGCGAACAGGGCGGCTTACGCCCTGTTCTTGTTTTAAGCCACAATGTGTTTAATGAGAGGTCCGGCACGGTCATTGCCGCAGCGATTACCAGTCAGCCGCAGAAGGCAGGTTACCCTTTGACTCTGGAACTGGCGGGTCCGGGTCTTCCAAAGAAATCCTGGGTAAAGATCAGTCAGATTCGAGTTCTTTCAACAAAGCGGATCGGAAAGAAGATATCCAAAGCATCCGAGGAAGAGTTGAATCTGATAATAGATGGTTTAAATGAGATAATTGGCGGCTAACCAGTCACTGTTGCGGACTCGCTTCAGTAGACGTAAAGTTCCAGCGTCCGGCAGGGAAAATAAACCCATGATAAAACCATACGTTCACGGGTATGATCCGCGGGAGAGCATTCGCTTGCAGGATCAGGCGACAACCCTGGTTGCCTTGCTGCATTCCGATACGGCCTATCCGGCGGGAAGCCGCGTGTTGGAAGCCGGTTGCGGAGTGGGCGCGCAAACGGTGACCCTGGCCAAAAACAGCCCCGGCGCTTCGATTGTATCCGTTGACATCTCGGAAAATTCGGTCGCGCAGGCTGAACAGAAGGTGAGGGCGGCGGGGTTGACCAATGTCCGGTTCCAGCAGGCCGACATTTTCCATTTGCCCTTTGCCCCGCAATCGTTTGACCATGTCTTTGTCTGTTTTGTTCTGGAGCATATGAAAGAGCCGGTCGCGGCCTTGCGGAAACTGAAAGCCTGTTTGCGGCCGGGCGGAACCATGACGGTCATTGAAGGCGACCATGGTTCCGCCTATTTTTACCCCGATAGCGAGGCGGCGCGTGCCGCGATTTTATGCCAGGTCGAATTGCAGGCTCGCGCGGGCGGGAACGCGCTGATCGGAAGGTCGCTTTATCCGTTACTGGTTTCCGCGGGCTATGGCGACGTCCGGGTATCGCCCCGGATGGTGTATGTCGATGCCGGCAAGCCGGAACTGGTCGATGGATTCACGAAAAAGACATTCACGGCGATGATCGAGGGGGTCCGTCAAGCGGCGATCGAAAAGGGCATCATCGATCCCGCTACGTTCGATAAAGGCATTGAGGACCTGTATCGAACGACCCGGCCGGACGGCACCTTTTGCTACACCTTCTTCAAAGCCATGGGCAAAGCATGAAAAAAGGGGGTGGATGGAAACAAACTATCTGCCTGCTGTGGTTTCGCAATCAAAAACAGGCTGCATCCCCTCTTTGAGAACACCATCTTTATCCCATATTCCCCAATACCCCTCCTGAGGATTTGCCGCGGTTATTTTCCACGTTTCATCAAATGCTTCAAAGTAAAAATAATCCAGCCCCTTCTCTCTCATCAGGGATACGAAGTCCAGGAAGAAGGCGGCGGCATTGGCGGCTGATGGGACCGCTTGCCCGATCTGATTGCCGGCGCTCGGCCAGCCGGTTTCACCCACAATAACCTGTTTTTCTCCGGCGGCCGCTTCAACCGCCAGATAGTCATCATAAAGTGTGGCGACAGCCGAATCAATATTCACGCCTTCCCAATAAGGGTAGAAGTTGGCGAAAACAACATCGCACGCCGCCATTACTTCAGGATGGTTCAGCAGTGCCGGCCATGTGTCGCTGGTGGTTACCGGGACATCCGGCACCTCATCTTTGAACCGGTCAATATAGGCAATCAGCTGCTCCGCCGTCAGATCGCCCCGCTGCAACACTTCGCTGCCGATAATGGCGATATCGATGCTGCCTGTTTTGGCGGCGGCCATCAGGTTGGACAGTTGTATTTCATTGCTGCCCAGGTCCCGGCTGAGCCAGGCGCCGGCCGCAATGCCGATGCCGTATTCATGAGCGATATCCGGAATCAGCTCCAGGCCGCCATCGAAACCGAACGTCTTGACCCAATTGGTATAAGGAGCGATGATCTCAAGCCGGTTTCTGATTTGCGGCGCCTCCAGGACCGTGCCGAAATTGGGGCTTTGTCCGTCCATATAAGGGCTGAAATTCACCCCGTGGATGTTGCAGGCGACAGGCGCGGGCGCGACAGAAACCAGGAATGATGACGTTTGGCTCAAGCCGTCCGGGTCGCTGACCGAAAAAGAGATAAGTGAAGTCCCGTTGGTCGCGCCAGGGCCGCTTCTCAAAAAATCGTCTTCCACGAAAACAGCGACGGCGTCGGTGTTGGTCTGGCTGTCCACTGTTACGGAAAGATCTTCCAGCCCGCTTTGATCATCGGTAATATACAGGCGTAAGTCGATTGACAGGGCTTCGCCGATGAGAAGATCCTGGTCGGGGATGGAAGAAATGACTGGCGCTTCATTCCTCTCGTCGTCTCCATTCCCGCCGCCGCCACTGTCACCGCAACCCATCATCGCCAAAAGTGCCGGGATGATCATCATCGCAATAAACCATTTTTTACTCATGAACCATCCGCCTCCGAGGACCATACCGACGGTTAACCCACATGAAGTAAGGAGATCGAAGCAAGACCCTCCGCCAGGCCGTTTCTGTGGTGATTCCCCTGTCGAAAAGAAGATCGCCCCTGGCAATTGTGAGCGTTTTTCCAAGGATAAAAATAAGAACTTGTATTGTCGGCCATTATCTATAGTAAGGGTTCCGTGTGTGTCAATGTTTTTGTAGCCGGCCTATGTTGACAGGGCTTTCAGGCGTAATGCGGGGGACACGGTCAGAAGGGCAGGGCAGCCGGAGAGACATTCCAGGCATTCGGGTTTACAGAAAAACAGACAATTATTGTGGCACATGGGGCAGCACAATGGCACTGATTCAGGGAGTTAAGTATGGTGTCCCCGTTATTTTGGAAGAAAAGATTGACAACCCCATAATTTTTACTTAAATCTAAAAGAAATAATTGTTAACACAATCAGCAAAGGGAATGTTTTTGTGAATCCATTCAACGCGGGCAGAAAAGGAATCGTACGGGTTGCCATTATCGCCGCTACCGCGGCTGCGGCAGCGGCCCCTTTTCATGGCCTGGCGTCGAGTGGAATGACTTAACCTAACATATACAGTCAGCAAAAACCCCCTCCGGCGTAAGGCCGGAGGGGGTTTTTTATTTTGTGGCCGGGAAAACATGGATGCGCGAAAAGAGAGATCGCGGGTATTACGGAAAAACAGAAAGGACCAACCAATGATGATCGACAGTTTGCTTGCCGACAGAACAAAGCGGATGGGGACCAATGCGATAAGAGAAATGTTGAAGGTCGGTTCGCAGCCGGGGATGATCTCCCTCGCGGGCGGAAACCCGGCCCCGGAGAGTTTCCCCATGGAGATTATCCGTGAGTTGACGTTGATGGTCATCGAAAAGTATGCCACCCGGGCTTTTCAGTATGATCCGACGGAGGGGTTTCCGCCTCTTCGTGAAGCGCTTTCAACCCACCTCCGGGAGAACGGTATTGATGCCGCATCGGATGAGATTCTTATTTCCACCGGATCACAGGGCGTTCTGGACGCCATTGGCATGGCGTTGATCACCAAGGGAGATAAAATCGCGATCGAAGCGCCGACCTATGTGGGCGCGCTCCAGGCATTCACTCCCTATGAGCCGGAATATATCCGTATGGATACCGATGACGACGGGCTTGTCCCCGACGCCCTCGAAGCGGTCCTGCAGAGAGAGCAAGTGAAGTTTATCTACCTGATTCCGACGTTCCAGAACCCGTCAGGGAGGACCATCCCCAACGCCAGGCGGAAGGAAATCGCATCCATCGTCAGAAAATATAACCGGATTCTCATTGAAGACGACCCATACAGCGCCCTGCGGTATCGGGGAGATTCGATCCCGCCGATAAAGACATTGGCTCCGGAACATGTCGTCTATATCGGCACGTTCTCCAAGATTTTTGCGCCGGGTCTCCGCATCGGTTTCTGCGTGGCGCCTGAACGTTTAAGAAAATGGCTGGTCATCATGAAACAGGGGATTGATCTGCATTCCAGCACCTTCAATCAGGCGCTGGCCGCGGAATATCTCAACGGCGGCTTCCTGAAAAAGCATCTGCCGAACATCATTAATTTATACCGGCCGAGACTGGGGGCCATGCTGGCAGCACTTGACGACTGTTTCCCCGAGGAATTCGAGTGGTCAAGGCCTGACGGCGGCATGTTTGTCTGGTGCCGGGGCCCCCAAGGACTGGACATGGAAAACGTGTACCGGAAATCGGTGGCAAGGAAAGCGGCTTTTGTGCCCGGCAGGTTCTTTTTTTCCCACAAGGGCGATGGCCTTGAAACCATGCGGTTGAATTTTACAATGAATAAAGAGGAACCGATAAGCAGTGCCGTTCAAATTATTGCTGAAATCATTAAAGAGGAGATCATGAAGGGGCGAAACTGGAAAGGGGCATGAAGCTATCGCCGGCAAACCTTCTTCTCCACCCGCTTTTCCGTCCAGTGGTTGGCGTCAGTGTAATGGCAGTCGCCGATGTGGCACCCGGAAATCAGCACCACCGGCGCGCCCTTGGCAAAGGCGTGCCAGACGAACTTTTCGTCTACCCGGCCGGAGGTAACCCCATTTCTTTTCGGAGCACCTTGGTGTCCGGAATTTCGACTATACCAGAATTCCTGCTGTCTTATTCGATCGGCACGATCGGCGGGAGTACGAAGGTGCCGTATCGATTCGAATCATTGACCGGCTCCTGAGGATATTGCTTCGCCAGATCGGGGTCGTCTGTCGTCAGAGGAATAGTGGTGCTGGACAGGATGGAGGCACCACCGCTCTGCTCGGTTGCAGCCGTGGGGTTATAGAGGCGGGCCATAACCTGGAACGTGCTCCCGCTGTCCGGGATGGGCAGCCAGTTGCTGCGGATTGCTGGCGGCGTGTCCTGGAGGTAGAGGCGCAGGATGCTGTTTCCGTTGTCGTCCGTCTCGAAGGCCAGCTGGGTGCCTCGGAGCCCCGGCGGGGCGTCCGGCAACTGCTGCGAACCCAGGGAATGAACGGGGATGACGAGCCCCGTCATCAGGGTCTGTCCGATGAGGGACGGATCCACGGTGATCGCCGTCATGCCGCTGTGATCAGGCGTCCAGGGGCCGCGACTCAGCTGGAAGCCCTCGTCGTTTGCATTAAAAACGAAGTACGGGCTCTCCGCGTCGATCCCGCCGCCGGATACAGCGAAATAGACGGTGTCGTCCTCCTGGTAATCGGGATTGGAGAAATGCGTCGTGTCCACTACTGAGGTAGCGTCGTCGGGTAGCTGCGAGTAGGCCGTGTTGAGGACGGCCGCGGACGAGACCGCGGGGAGGTTCGTCTGCACGCCGCTGGCGCTGTTGTCGGAGTAAATCGTCAGGCTCCAGAAGCCGCCCGCGTTCACGGGCGGCAGGTTGTCCGCATCGAAGGTGATGGTGTAAGCCCGGCCGCCCCTCACGCGGGCGCCCTGGCCGTCGTGGGCCGTGGTGGGGTAGGTGCCGTCCGGCGCCAGGCTGGCGATGCCGCCCTCGTAGGCCGCGATGGAACGTACCGTCCAGCCGCTTGGCGTGTTGGGGTACTTGCCGATGTTGGAGGTGCCCATGACGTGCCAGTAGTTCTGGTCGGGCGGCCCGACGGTGATGAAACCCTGTCCCGCTTTGAGGATGCAGTCCCCGATGACCATTCCGGCCTCCAGCAGGGCCCTCTGGCGGCAGTTGAGACGCTCCGGGTGGAAGCCAAGGGCGTCCAGCCCGAGGAGCTGGAACGAATCGAACAGCGCCAGCTGATCCTCACTTACCGAGGCGCTGGGACTCATCAGGTAGGGCGGGAACGTCTCGGAGCTGAAGGCCGCCTGCGTGGGGAGGGGGCTGCCTTTTACGGCCATCCCCAGCCAGGTGAAAAAGGTCATGGCGTCGGAGGGCGGCTCCTTGAACTTCTTCGACACCTCCGGGTCCATGGGCGTGACCGGTTGCGGGTTCAGAAGTGGCGTCAGGTCGAAAGCGGTATTGGCCTTGTAGCTGGCGCTTTCCGTGAGGGAGCGCGGCGAGCCGGGTTCTGCGTATGGATTTATGGGGATTCGGACGATGAGCCAGGCGTGTTCCGTATCCACCGGGAGCACGTGCTGCTGGTCGAACCCATGACTCAGGTAGCTGCCGGGGTCGGTGTAGGCCGGGTCCGACGGCCCGACGATCAAGTACGAATCGGCCGCACCGCCCGGCCGCGTGCGGCTTCCCAGCGAGGCCTGGGAGTTGCCGTATGCATCGTCGAGCTGTACCACGTAGTAGCCTTCCACGGGCGGCATCGTCAAGACGAGCGGTCCCTGGGACAGGTCGAGGAAGGCGCTGCTATAGAGCACGTCCATGTTGGGCGCGGACACCGGCGACGGGGGCTGCCAGTAAGCCAGGTGGGTGGGATGGTAGAAGTGGTTCTGGGGCGCCTGGCTATTGATCTTCTCCTGCTCCAGCCGGTAGATGGTCATCGGCGAGTAGCCCCAGACGTAAGCTTCCACCGCAAGCTTGAGGAAAGCCTCGTCGTCCTCGGTCAGGTCGATATCCGAAGTGATTGACGCCGGGATGTCAGGCCACTCCGCATCTTCTGTGCGGAGGTGATTCGCCAGCGCTTGAGGATCGAACGATGAGCACAAGTCAGATGTGGCCCAGCGCTCGAGTTCCGCGCAGGAGTCAAAATTGGTGTGGTTGTGCGATCCATCGCAAGCCCCCAAGATCAGCACGAGAACGAGAAAAAGAAAGAGGAAGAAGAAATTAGTTTTCATTATTAGATCTTTCTTAGAAATCGGATTGAATGCCAAAAGGATAAGGATAAAAACTTGCTTTTATTGCCATCATTCTTAGCAAGACCGGCCATGTGTGTCAATATTTTCCAGGCCACCCTATGTTGATGAGTGGTGGCCACCTCTTAAAGTTACCTTTTGGACCGATTTCTGTAAGGAGCGACAGAAAAGAAAAGGACGCCTCCCGGCAGGGGGGCATCCTTTTTGAGACGAGATAATTCGGGCATCATTCCCGGCCAGTTTAAAAACATTTGATCTGCCGGCCGGCCGTTACTCCCGGGCGCTGATGATGCGGATGGTGTCAGCGATCTCGTCAGGCGTCACGGACCGGCGGATCTCTTCCATCTTCTGCATGACGTTGGCGAAGCGCACGCCTTCGGCGGCGCTGATCCATTCCAGCTGGAGCCGTTCCGGCCGGAGGCCGAGTTTCTCCATCTTGCGGTGCATCTTCTCCACCCGCTTTTCCGTCCAGTGGTTGGCGTTGATGTAATGGCAGTCGCCGATGTGGCACCCGGAAATCAGCACCACCGGCGCGCCCTTGGCAAAGGCGTGCCAGACGAACTTCTCGTCCACCCGGCCGGAGCACATGGTCCGGATGAGGCGGGCGTTGGGCGGGTACTGGAGCCGGGAGACGCCGGCATAGTCGGCCCCGGCATAAGAGCACCAGTTGCAGGCAAAGGTCAGGATTTTGTCGGCCGGGTTGTCGGCCAGCAGGGCGTCGCTCTGGCTTAATATCTGCTCGTCGGTGAAGTGGTTCATGACAATGGCCCCGAAAACGCACTCGGCGGCGCAGGTGCCGCAGCCGGCGCAGGCCGCCTTGTTGACCACGGCCGGGATCTTCTTCTTCACGTCCACCGTAATGGCATTATAGGGGCAGACTTCGGCGCATTTGCCGCAGCACTTGCAGTGCTCGGCGACGACCTCCGAGGTGATGGGTTCGGACAGGATTACGCCCCGGTGCATGAGCCGGATGGCCCGGCCCGCGGCCGCCGAGGCCTGGGTGACGCTCTCCTTGATATCCTTGGGACCTTCGGCGCACCCGGCGTAGAAGATGCCCCGGGTGGCGGCGTCCACCGGCTGGAGCTTGGGATGGGCCTCCAGAAAGAAACCGTCGGGCGTGAGCTGCAGGCCCAGCATCTCCTGGAGCTTGCGGGCGCCCGCCGTGGGCTGCATGCCCACGGCCAGCACCAGCATGTCCAGATCATGAAATTCGATTTTGCCGCTGGCGGTGTTCTCCACGGCCACTCGCAGGCCGCCGTCGGCGGTCTCTTCGACGTTGCCGGGCAGCCCCCGGACATAGCGCACGCCCAGGGCGCGGCTCCGGTTGTAGAGATCCTCGAAGCCTTTGCCGAAGGCGCGGATGTCGATATAAAAAACGGTAATGTCGATATCCGGATCGTGCTCCTTTAACACCAGGGTGCTCTTGATGGTGTTCATGCAGCAGATGTTGGAACAGTAAACGCCGCCCTTGCGCCGGGAGCGTGATCCGACGCACTGGATAAAGCCCACGGATCTGGGATGCTTGCGGTCGCCCGGGCGCACCAGGGTTCCTTTGGTCGGGCCGCCGGCGTTGACCAGGCGCTCGAACTCGACGCTGGTGACGATGTTGTTAAAGCGGGTGTAGCCGTATTCGTCCATTTCCCGCGGATCATACGACTCCATGCCCGTGGCCACGACGATGGTGCCCACGCGCACGTTGATCTCCTCGTCGGACAGGTGAAAATCGATGCAGTGCTTCTCGCAGGCATCGGCGCAGCGGGTACAGCCGTGGCCCAGGCACTCCTGCATGTTGATCAGGTACGAGGCCGGCACCGCCTGGGGGAAGGGGATGTAAATGGCCTTGCGGGAGCCCAAACCGGCGTTGAACTCATCGGGATAGACCACCGGGCAGGCCTTGGCGCAGTCGCCGCAGGCGGTACACTCCTTTTCGATGACGAATTTGGATTTTTTCCGGATGCGCACATCAAAATTACCGACGTAACCTTTGACGTCGATTACTTCACTTGCGGTCAGCAGCGTGATGTTGGGATGTCGACCGACATCCGCCATTTTCGGCCCCAGTATTCAGATGGAGCAGTCCATGGTGGGGAAGGTCTTGTCCAGCTGGGCCATCATCCCGCCGATAGACGGGTTCTTTTCCACCAGGAAGACCTCGTAGCCGTTGTCGGCCAGGTCCAGGGCGGCCTGGATGCCGGCCACGCCGCCGCCGACCACCAGGGTTCGCTTGGTCATGGGCAGCACTTCCTCGGTCAGGGACCACAGGCGGCTCGCCCGGGCCACGGCCATGCGGACCAGGTCTTCGGCCTTGGCCGTGGCTTCGGCCGGCTGCTTCATATGTACCCAGCTGCACTGCTCGCGCAGGTTGGCCATTTCCAGCAGGTAGGGGTTCAAGCCCGCTTTCTTCAACATCTGCCGGAAGGTGGGCTCGTGCAGGCGCGGCGAGCAGGAGGCCACCACGATGCGGTTCAGGTTGTTGTCCCGGATGTCCTCGACGATCTCCGCCTGGCCGGGCTCGGAGCAGGCATAAGTGATTTCCTTGGCCACGCGGACGCCGTCAAGGCCCGCGGCTGTTCTGGCCACGCCGGCGCAGTCCACGGTCTGGGCGATGTTCAGTCCGCAGCGGCAGACATAAACCCCGATCCGCGGCTGGTCCTTTGACACGACGACGGGCGCTGTTTTTTCTTCTTTCATATTGAGTTCCTTTTCAGGTGTTTTCACTCTTCTTCAATTCTGATGCAATCGTAAGATCGAGGTCGGTCGATTTGTCATTTTGAGCGCAGCGAGCAATCTCGTTTTTCTGTAATATTATTTTTTCGAGATTTCTCGCTGCGCTCGAAATGACATATATATGCGGTTTTTCGACCTTATCGATTCTGTTTTTACAGCATTCAAAACAACATCAAGGCGGCCTGAAATTATTCCCATTTCAACGTTCGCGCGATGACCCCGGTCAGGTCCATCATCTCCATTTCCAGCTCTTCGCCCCGCAGGGGGTCTTCCATGGCGCAGCGCAGGTGAACCTGGCATTTGGGGCAGGCCGTCACCAGAAGCTCCGCGCCGGAGGCATGGGCCTGGCCCAGGCGGTTGACCTGCATGGCCTTGCTGAAAGCGTCGCACCCGATCCAGGCGCAGTTACCGCAGCAGATGGACGAAGCGCCGTGGTCTTTCATTTCGGCAAAAGCGTCCGGCGCGATCCGTTGGATCAGCCGCCGGGGCAGGTCCCGTAATTGTTCAAACCGGTTCATGCGGCAGGAGTCCTGGAAGGTGAAGCGCCGCTCCAGGGGCTTGAAGGAAAATGCCCCGTTTTCAATCTTTTCGGCCAGAATCTCGTACAGGTGGGTGACCTTGAAACCAATGTCGATCCCGTGGGCGGGATAATCCACGGCCAGGGTGCGCCAGCATTCCGGGCAGGCCGTGATGACTTCCTGCGTCCTCCTGGTCCGGATGGCTTCGACATTGAGCCGGGCGAGCTTTAAGAAATTCTCGCGGTCCCCGGACCAGAGCAGGTCGTGGCCGCAGCAGCGTTCATGTTCCAGAACGGCTGGCCGGATGTCGAAAAAGTTCAGCAGCCGCAGGCTGTCCTCCAGGATGCCGGTAGTGCCCACGCCGGTGTGCTTGCGGAAAAAAGCGTCAAAAAAAGGGGCGCAGCCGCCGAAGAAGAGAATCGGTGAATCCGGGTCGGTTTTAACGCTTTCAGGCAGACCTCCCCATCGTCGGGTTCGCAGGTCCGGCGAGGTCATGGCCCGCATCAGGGACTGGAAGAAGCCGCCGTGGGTGGCATGGCGTTCGCCGCTGCCGATCAACTCGCAGCGGACGTCCCGCACGAAATCCGGAAAATTGACGCCCGAAGGGCAGCGGTCATAACAGATGCCGCAGGTCAGGCAGGCCCAGATGTCGTTGTTGACCTTTTCGGCCTCTCCCGCGATGATGGCCCCGACCAGGGCCCGGGGGGAAAAGGGGCGTCCGCTCAAGGCCAGGGGGCAGGAGGCGGTGCACTTGCCGCAGTCCTGGCACTCGTAGGCATTGTAGCGGGTCAGAATCTCCGCGAACGGGGGCAGGGCGGTGCGGTCTTCCAGCCGCAGGCCGCCGGACGGGACCACCGGGCTTTTGCCCAGGGCGATGATTTCATCGCGGAAGGTCTCCAGGAACTCTTTCAGGGCCACGGTTTCATCCGGATAGAAGGTCGCCATCTTCATGCGCTCTGGCCCGATCCCGGCCAGATCGAGGATTTTTCGCGTGTCCTCGGTGTTGTTGGTGGCGGCGTCGGTACCGGAGCCGTAACGGCAGGTGCCGGACTTGCAGCCCAGCAGGGCCACGCCGTCGGCGCCCATCTCGAAGGCCTTGAACAGCAGGGCCTTGGTGATCCGACCGGTGCAGGGAATGCGGATCATGCGCATCTGGGCCGGCATGGCGTAGCCCTGATCCAGCAGCGCGTGATAGGCGGAATGAGGGCTCCAGTTGCATAAAAAAAGAATTATACTGATATCTTTTCCTTTATTGTCTGTCGGTGTCTTTGCCACGGTTGTTCCTTATAAGCAGATAGTTTTAAGTTTTAAGTGTTAAGTATTAAGTGTTAAGTATTAAGTGTTAAGTGTTAAGTGTTAAGTGTTAAGTTTTAAGTGTTAAGTGTTAGAAGTTAGGCCCGGGGTGACATGACTGCACATATTTAAAAAATGATGTGTTGTTTTCAAATGGTTGTTCATTTTTCAGGCTTTCTAAATTCTTTCCTGCTGTTCATGCTATCCACAACCTCAAACTTAAACCTTAACTCTTAAAACTTAATACTTAATACTTAACACTTAATACTTAATACTTAAAACTTAACACTTTAAAACTTTATTTAAGTAAAATTTCCTCCAGCGTCTGTTCTAAAAACTGCTGGTCGCGGTAGGGACTGTCGGCGGCGTTGGAGGGGCAGACGGAGATGCAGTTGCCGCACCCCTTGCACAGGGTTTCATCCACGGCCGCGTGCCAGTTGCCGTAATCGTTCATGCGGGCGACGATGGCCTGGTAGGGGCAGACGTGGATGCAGCGGCCGCAGAACCGGCAGCGGCCGGCGTCGATGGACACGTTGTAGCCCTTGCTCTGCCGCGGCCCCCGGGGCATGACCGCCGCCGCCAGGATGGCCGCCGCCGCGCCTTTCTGGCGGGTGGACACCTCGATCCCCGGCGGGTCGGCCACGAAAAGGCCGGACATGGAGGTCATGCCGGGATAATAAAACGGTATGCCGGTGACGCCGGGCCGCTGCATGGCGGCCGAAATCCCCCGGCCGGGAAGCTCGGTCTGGCGAAGGAACGGTACCGCCTCCGGGTTTTTGTCCCCGAAGATGACGGCGCCGGCCTGGAACTCCTGTTCCTGACCGTCACCCAGGCGCACCAGGATATGGTAATCACCCAGGCTGCCGGATACGCGCATGGCCGTCGAACCTTCGAAACGGAGCACGTCCACGTCACCGTGCCGGTCGGACAGCGGCTTGTCTTTGGTCCCGAACATGAACACGTCCAGGCCCAGCCGGGAGAGGACCCGGGCGCTTTCCACGGCCGCCTCGGATTCGCCGATGACGGCGGTGGTGAAGTTGTAGTTGCGGGCCGGCGAGGTGAAGGGCTTGAGATGACGGGAACGGCGGATGGCCCGGTCGGTCATGCCTTCGAACCGGCGGACGGCCGTTTCCGGCGAGGAGGCGATCAGGTTGAGCACTTCTCCCCGGAGATTGAAGGTGGTCACCATGGACCGGCTGATGCCGGTGGCGGTGAACAGCCCTTTTTTCAGCCGGCTGCGCTGGTCGGTGCAGGCGCTGCAGACAAAATCCAGGGGGCAGCAGACGCACGAGGTAAGCACCAGGCGGGTGATGCCTTTTTCGCGGACAGTCCGGAGGATGCGGCTGATGCCGTCGGGCACGCAGGCCGAGGGCATGGTTTCCACGTGAACGATGTCCGGCCGGTCGGCCAGGGCGCGGGCGTAATCGTCGAATTCCGGAAGCCATCCCAGGGACCGGTTGCAGGTGCAAAAGAAAACACCGATGCGGATGGCCGGCGACAGCCCGGGATCGGGCGGGGTGAAGGCCACGCCCTTTCCACGGCGCTGGCGGGAGGAGGTGTCCCCGAGCATGGTCATGGCCCGGGCGGCGGCGGCGTAGCCGCGCGTCATCATGGCCGGGACGTCGGCCCGGGAGGTGTTCGGCCCGTAGGCGCGGATGATGTCGTCCCCCCGGACCGGCGGGGCCTGCTCCGGGTCGGCGATGATAATGGCGCCGACCTGCTCGAAAACGGTTTCCCAGGTTTCATCGTGGCGCAGGGCGTTGATGGGGCCGCAGGCGGTCACGCACTCCATGCACTCGGAACAGACGCCGCACTGCAGGCAGCGCCCGGCTTCCAGTTTGATCTGCGCTTCCGTGAGTCCCCGGGCCACTTCCTCGAAATTGCCTTTGCGCTCGGACGGTTTCAATTCCGGCATGGCGGTCCGGGGGCAGGGGGGCATCCCCTGGGGAAGGGGTGGAAAATCACGGTCGGCCGGTCGGGCGCCAGCCGGGTCATCGATGACCAGGCCGCAGACGCTTTCCAGGATCTTTACGGCCGCGGCCCGGCCCTCGGCCATGGCCTGCACCACCGAGGAGTAGCCGGTGACGGCGTCGCCGGCGGCAAAGACGTTTTTCAGCCCGGTCTTCCGGTTTTCGTCCACCGCGATCAGCCCCCGGTCGGAGACCTTCAGCCCGCCGACATTGCCGGCCGTCCAGGGTCCGGTCTGGCCGATGGCCACCACGGCCCGGTCAAACTCGAGGGGATAGGCCTCGCTGCCCTTGACCACCACCGGCCAGCAAATGCCCCGGTCGTCGGCCGGACCGGGTTGGGTGGGGCGGCAGACCAGCCGGCGCAGGCGGCCTTTTTCGCCTTCAAAGGCGATCACCCGGGCGCCGGGATGCAGCTTGACGCCTTCGGCCAGGGCGCCGGCGTATTCGGCCGGGTCGGCCGGGATGCTGTCGGCGTCGAACCAGGAGACGATGGTCACCTCGGCGCCGATGCGGACCAGGGCCCGGGCCAGGTCAAAGGCGGCGTTGCCGTCGCCGATGACGGCGATCTTTTCTTTGAGGCGCTTGATTTCCCCCCGGTAGAGGCGCGGCAGAAAATCCAGGCACCCCTCGACGCCTTCCAGGTCTTCGCCCGGGGCGTCCAGCTTGCGGTCGGCCCAGGTGCCGGCCGTCACCAGGACCGCGTCATGATCTTTGGCCAGACCGGGCAGGTCTTTCTTAAAATCGATGTTCCGGCCCAGGACGAATGTCACGCCCAGCCCTTCGATCCAGGCCAGTTCCAGGTCCAGGATGTTCCGGGGCAGGCGGTGGGGGCCGATGCCGTAACGCAGCAGGCCGCCGGCCTGCTGCTCTTTTTCATAAACCGTCACCCGGCAGCCCTGGCGGGCCAGTTCGGCGGCGGCCGCCAAGCCGGCCGGGCCGGAGCCGATGACGGCGATTTTTTCGGCGCGTTCCGGCGGCCTGGGCGCATCCGTTTTCCCGGCGGCGCCGTGCCGGATTTCTTCATCAGCCAGAAACCGCTTGATGTCGCGGATGGCCACGGCCTGGTCCTGTTCGTTACGGCGGCAGGCTTCTTCGCAGGGATGGGTGCAGATGCGGCCGCAGATGCCGGGCAGCACGTTCCGCTGCCGGACCAGGTCCAGAGCTTCGGCAAAACGCCCGGCTGCCGCCAGGGCCACGTATCCCTGGACATTGACGCCCAGGGGGCAGCCTTCCCGGCACAGGGGCAGGCGCCGCTTGTCGATAACGGCCCCGCCGGGCAGGCTATGGCGGCCGGCAAACCCGATGGCCTTGCGGCCGTCGCAGTTGACCGGGCAGACCTGCACGCAGCGGCCGCAGAGAACGCAGAGGTCGGCGTCGACATAGGTCGGTTCGGTCCGGACATCGACCCGGAAGCCCTGGTGGCTGTGCTTGATGGCGGCCACCCGGGCCGGAAACAGGGACCGGATGCCGGGATTGCGCAGGATCCGCAGGAGCCCCGGCCGATGGGCGTGGTTCAGCGGCGTTCCCGAGGGCAAGCGCCAGTGGTCCGCGCCCAGCCGGGCGTCCAGATCGCCGTCCCGGTCCACCAGGGTCACGGGCACGCCCAGTTCGCCGAGCTTGTTGACCGCCGCGATCCCCGCCGGCGTCGCCCCGATGACCAGCACCCGCTGCAGGCGTTCCTTTTCCCGTTTCATCAGATCACCCCCGTCTGGCCCGAGGCCTTGCGTTCCCGCCCCTTGAGCAGGGACTGGCCGTATTCAAAGCCCTTGGTAAAGGCCTGGATGTTGGTTTTCTCCGTCCCCCTGGGCACCGAGGCGGTGACGGCGTCCCGGGTCGCGGCTTCGGAAATGGCGCCGGTGATGGCCACGGTGAACCCGACCATGATGATGTTGGCCATCATCTTTTTGCCCATCTCTTCGGCCATGCGGGTGGAGGGGATGGCGAAGAACTCCCGGCTGCCGTCGGGCTTGACCAGGTCGCGGTCGACCAGGAGCTGGCCTTCGGGTTTGAGGGAATCCTTGTGCTTGTCGTAGGCGGACTGGGACATGCACACCAGCACGTCGGGCGTCTTGATGTACGGGTATTGGATGACCGTGTCCGAGACGATCACCTGGGCCGAACAGGCCCCGCCCCGGGATTCCGGGCCGTAGGACTGGACCAGGGTGCTCTCTTTCTTGTCGCCCAGGGCCGCCGCCTGTCCCAGGATCTTGCCGGCCAGCACGATGCCCTGGCCGCCGAAGCCGGTGACGACGATTTCTTTCCGTATTATGTCCTTTTTCTTGTTCATGCTTTGCTTCCGTATCCTATTGAAAATAGAAATAAAAGTTTTAAGTGATTAAGTTTTAAGTTTTAAGTGATTAAGTTTTAAGTGATTAAGTTTTAAGTGTTAAGTTTTAAGTGGTTAAGTTTTAGGGTTTTATGGGCTCAAGGGTTAAAAAGGTTCCCTTTGCCTTTTAATCACCTAACCACTTAACACTTAACACTTAAAACTTAATCACTTAAAACTTAATTACTTAACCACTTAATCACTTCTCCCCCAAACAAACCTTGGCATAGCACTCATCCTGGGTCGGCATCTCCTTGTGGACGAATTTGCCCAGGGTGATGCCTTCGGCAACGCTCATGCTCAGGGTGGCCGGGTCGGCGCCGTTTTTGATGATGGTTTTGTCCTGGAAATTTTTCAGCGTCTGGGTCGAGGGCTCCTTGTTCCGCCGGCCGTAGTTGATGGGGCAGGGCGAGAGCACCTCAATGAAGGCAAAGCCGTGATGGTTGAGCGCCTCCATGATCGAATGAATCAGGTCCCGGACGTGAATCATGGTCCACCGGGCCACGTAGGTCGCGCCCGAAGCGGCCGCCAGCAGCGGCAGGTTGAAGGGCGTCTCCGGGTTGCCGTAGGGCGTGGTGGCGGTCTTGGCCCGGTTGGGCGTGGTGGCCGCCACCTGGCCGCCGGTCATGCCGTAAATCAGGTTGTTGATGCAGATGACGGTGATGTCCGTGTTGCGACGGGCGGCGTGAATAAAATGGTTGCCGCCGATGGCGAACAGGTCCCCGTCGCCGGAGAAAACAATGACGTTCAAGTCCGGTTTGGCCATCTTGATGCCGCTGGCAAAAGGGATGGCGCGGCCGTGGGTGGTGTGGAAGGAGTCCAGGTTGATGTAACCCGCGCCCCTTCCGGAGCAGCCGATGCCGGAGACCATGGTGAATTTACGATAGTCGATGCCGGTGGCTTTGATAGCCTCAAGGCAGCTTGAAAAAACCGAGCCAACCCCGCATCCCGGACACCAGATGTGGGGAAGTCGGTCCACGCGGATAAGATCTTCCAGCGGATGCACCGGTTGTTTTTTGGCGCCCATATTAAAATGCCTCTTTGATCAGGTTGATGACTTCATCAGGCGTTATGACTGTTCCGCCGGTGTGGCCGACCAGGTGGCAGGGGGCCTTGCCGCCGGCGCAGCGCTCCACTTCGCGGCTGATCTGCCCCATGTTGATTTCCACGGTCACAAAGCCTCTGGCTTTTTCCGCCAGCTTGCGGATGGTGTCGTCCGGGAAAGGCCAGACGGTGATCAGCCGCAGCAGACCGGCCTTGATGCCCAGCCTGCGGGCCTCGTCCACGGCCGTGTAGCTGGTCCGGGCCGAAACGCCGTAGGAGACAATAATGATTTCGGCGTCTTTTAACAGGTAGCCTTCCGTGCGGATGATCTTGTCCCGGTTACGGCGGATCTTGTTCACCAGGCGGGTGACCATATCCTTCTGGGCCTCCACGGACATGACCGGGTAGCCCCGCTCGTCGTGGGTCAGACCGGTGACATGGATATTGTAGCCGTCGCCGATGGCCGGCATGGGCGGCACGCCGTTCTCGTCGGGATGATAGGGCAGGTAGCCTTTTTTGCGGCCGGTTGGTTTCTTGCGGTCCACGGTTTTCACGGTCTGGGCCGCCGGAATGACGACCTTTTCGCTCATGTGGCCCACGATCTCGTCGGACATGATGAAAACCGGCACCCGATAGGTTTCGCTCAGGTTGAAGGCTTCGATGGTCAGGTCGAACATCTCCTGGGGCGAAGAGGGCGCGATGGCGATGATCTCATAGTCCCCGTGGGAGCCCCAGCGGACCTGCATCATGTCGGCCTGGGCGCCCATGGTGGGCAGACCGGTGGAAGGACCGGCGCGCTGGATGTTGACCACCACGCAGGGGGTTTCGGTGACCACGGCCAGGCCCACGGTTTCCATCATCAGGCTGAAGCCCGGGCCCGAGGTGGCGGTCATGGTCTTGACGCCGGTCCAGGCGGCCCCCAGGATGGAGGTCATGGCGGCGATTTCGTCCTCCATCTGGACAAAGGTGCCGCCCACATCCGGCAGCCGCTCGGACATGCGCTCGGCCACTTCCGTGGCCGGGGTGATGGGATAGGCCCCGAAAAACTTGCAGCCCGCGGCAATAGCGCCTTCGGCGCAGGCAAAATCACCGTTGATAAAGTGCTCTCCGGTTAGGACGGATGGTTTCATAGTATAATCAGTATTTTTTGGTTGTTATTTAAACAAAAACCTTAAGTTTCAGAATGGGCGTCCGCCGCCGGCGGCAGGGGGTCTTCCACCGAGTAGATGGCGAATTCCGGACACAGCAGTTCACAGTAATGGCAGTTCAGGCAGTCATCATTCCTGACCACCGGCGGATGGTATCCTTTTATATTGTAGTCCGGGGAGAACGCCAGCACCTCCCGGGGGCAGAATTCGATGCAGTACCCGCAACCCTTGCATCGATCCGCGATAATGATCACTTTTCCCCTGGACACGACGATTTCATTTGAATCCAGAGGCTCACGCCAGTATTTCATGAGACCGACCCCGTTTTATGGTTCATTACGCAATCACAATCATTTTCTTTTTTATACATTTTTTATAAAATAGCAACCACAAAATGGTATTTTTCACCGAAGATTCGAGACACCCCCATAGTTTTTGGCGAGGTGTCTCGGATACGGGCTTGGTTGACTATTCGTAAAGGGGAAAATAACCTCTGTTGGGAAAACATTCAGTCCGCCTGCGGTGTAGGGGCACGGCGCGCCGGGCCCCTACCGGTCAAACTCTGATCCTCCCCCATGCCGCCTTTTTCCCGACACCGGAAAACGGCCTGAAGGCCGCCCCAGATATACCATCGGATTACCCATGGCCGTTTCTACTAAAAAATTGACACTCCGATCGTAAACTGATATAAGGCATGATCATCTGACGACTTGATCCGTCAGCTCCCTTTTAAATATAAACAGTTGTTTTCAATAATATATCTAATCAATTAAGGAGGTAGTCCAATGAAAAAATGGTTTGCCGCTGCTCTGTGTGTCATGGTTTTAGTGCTGGTATCGTCCGGTTTTGCCGCTGACAAGCCGCGTTTGGGGGTCTTAAGATTCACCAACAACACCAGCGCCGGCTGGTGGACCGGGTCCACGGGTACCGAGCTGGCGGACATGCTGTCGGCTGAACTCGTAGCCATGGAATCTTTTTCCGTGCTGGAAAGACAGGAGATCGATGCCGTCCTGGGCGAACAGGATCTGGGCGCATCCGGCCGGGTCAACAGCCAGACCAAGGCCAAGATGGGCAAATTAAAAGGCGCCCAGTACCTGGTCGCGGCCACCGTTTCCGCCTTTGAGTCGGACACCAGCGGTACCGGCGGCGGAATCAATATCAAGGGCATCTCCCTGGGCGGGGAGAGGGAAAAGGCTTACATTGCCGTGGACCTGAAGCTGATCGACGTGAACACCGGCGAGATCTCCATTGCCAGGACGGTGGAGGCGACTGCCAAGTCCGGCGGGTTGAACGTGGGCTTGAGCAAGAATTCCTTCTCCGGCAACCTGGGCGGCTACTCCAAAACCCCGACCGGCAAGGCCATCCGCGCCTGCATCATTGAAATCTCCGAATTCGTGGAGTGCGCCCTGGTCAAAGGCAAAGACGATTCGTGCATGCAGGAGTACAAGGAAAAGGAAGCCGCCCGCAAGACCAAAACCAAGGGGGCGATTGATTTAGACGACTAACCGCAAGACCTTACTGACCGTACACGGAGGAACGGCCGACCTTATTGAATCCTTAAGGCCGTCTTCCGGGTGGCGGGGCAGTATCTCTCTCCACCCCCGAAATATAGGGGCACGGCGGGCCGTGCCCCTGCCGGGACAATATCCATCCGACTTCCAAAGGCGGCCTGAAGCCCCCCTACTGTTTGGTGCCGGTCGGGGCGGAGACATCCGTTGATATCTTCGCCGGGTCGTAGATATCGCCGAATACCTTGAGCTTCAGCAGGGGCTGGACGCTGTTGTCGGTTTCAAGAAGGATAAAATCCTGATAGGTACCGACATCCGTTTTGGTGTTTTCCACATCGATGATATAAGCGGCTCTTCCCTCCAGCGTTGCTTGCTTTAGTTCAAACCGGATATATTTGCCGTCCCGTGCTTTTGAACCGGTGATTTTAAAGGGGTATTTTTCGCCGGGAATAATCTGGACCTGCTGCTTCATGACAAAACCCAGGGGTCCCTTGAAGACAACCATGTTGGGGTTGCTTTCCGCGAACCGATCCACCGGGCACTGAATGGTAAGGCGAATCGCCTTGTTCACCGGATCATTGGTCAAGACATCGGCTTTCTGGACAACGGTGCGGCCGCCATATCCGCTGGTGCTCAACTTGATGGTAATGGCGCCTTCGCCACCCGCGGGAATACCCCCCTGAAAAGAGGCGCTGACGCAGCCGCAATAGGTCTGGACGTCATCGATCATCAACGGCGCGCCGCCCGTGTTGCGGATGACAAAATCGTGGCTGACATCCACTCCTTCCAGAGTCGCCGGAAAGACATGCGTGATTTCCTGAAACGTCGCTACCGGTACGGCCGGCGGGGTTCCCTCTTCCGCAGCGGCAGCAGGCAGGTTCACCATCATTAACGCCAGTAATAAACCGATCCATTTCAATTGCCGCATCGTTCTCTCCTTTATCGTTTGGCGGATTCGGATTTTTGGACCCAACATTTATAAATCCGTCGGCTTTTTGATTCAAGACAAAAGTTTACGAAAAGGTTCAAGATATATGTTCAAGGTTTAAGGTGCAGGGTGCAGGGGGAAAAGCAGGCAAAAAGGGTTGGTGAAGGCCGCGCAGGTCGATTCGTGCGTCGGTCTGTGGCGGATATGTTCTTCAGAAGAAAGCCGGTTTATCGGCCGGGCACGCGCAGAAAGCGCGTGCGTTTGTGAATATATCTTACGGTTGTGAAAAAAATCAGCGTTACGGCCATAAGGCCAATCCAGGCCGGTTCAGCCAGAAAATTTTGCCCCGTGCGGAAATGACTCACAACTTCCAGCGCAATAAAAACTACGACGGTTAACGATAGGGTCTGATACTCGGCCTTCAGGGCGGTTTTCCAGGAAAAGGGCAGGACCGGTGGACGCCAGTTGCGGAAGGCCGGAAAAAAAACAGGGGTGGTTTCGGCCCACTGAATATATTCATCTCCGAATTTGTTTTTCAGAAAGTTTTCTTCCGCCATGATAATGCGTTCGTAATAGAGCCAGAACGCCAGGGCGTACATTACCACCAGCCACCAAAGGAAAAAATACATGACCACGCCCAGGATGACGATGAAATTGGCGAGATAGAGGGGGTTCCGCGTCAGCGAGTAGGCGCCGGATGTGTTCAGCGCGTCGGCCACCTGGCCTTTTTTCTTGTTTCGCCCGGACGTCCGCCTGGGACGGCAGCCGGCTGTAAAAATTCGCAGCGACAGGCCGGTCAGCGAAACGGCCAAACAGGTGATAGTCCAGATCAGACCGGCGGGATCGCCGCCGAAAGGATGCCGATATTGATAAAAAGCTATTATCAGGATTGGAACGGCTATGAGAGAGAGGTAGGTCCCCCGTCTCCGGAACAAAACTTCTCCCTGAAGGGTAATCTTCTGGTTCAACAGCATATCTGACGTCCTTTCCTGGCCTAATACGGGTACGGTCTTAATTTGTCACTCTAACCATTTTTTTAGTTTTTACTATCAAAAAAGTATTACCGGAATGTGATGGTATCATTATCATTTGGTAATGTTTCGGTCAGGGGTTGCCTTTTTGGAGAAAAAACCATTACATAGCCTTCCAGTGCGATATACTGCTAAAGAAAGGATTGAGGAATCGAGAACGATGCGATTGCTGCTGGTTGAAGACGACGCCAAAATAGTCGAATTCGTCAGCCAGGGATTGAAAGAGGCCGGTTTTGCGGTTGATTGCCTGAACAATGGTGAAGACGGGCTGCATATGGCCCTGACCGAAACCTACGACGCGGCCGTCATCGACCTGATGCTGCCGAGATTAGACGGACTGACCCTGATAGAAACCATGCGAGCTCAGGCCGTTAATACCCCGGTCCTGATTTTGAGCGCCAGGAGAACCGTGGATGATCGTGTTCGCGGCTTGCAGAGCGGCGGCGACGACTATCTGATCAAGCCGTTCGCTTTTTCAGAACTGCTGGCCCGCCTCCATGCTCTGATTCGGCGGGCCAGCGGCGCGGCCTCCCCGACCAGCCTGATGGTGGCCGATCTGATCCTGGATATCCGGACCCGCCGGGTTGAACGCGGCGGAACTCGCATCGAGTTGCAGCCGCTTGAATTTTCCCTGCTGGAATACCTGATGCGTAACGCCGGACAGGTGATTTCCAAAACCATGATCATGGAACATGTCTGGGATTATAATTTCAACCCCCGGACCAACGTCGTGGAAGCCCGGATATGCCGTTTGCGGGAAAAGATCGACAGCGGTTTTGACAACAAACTCATCCATACCATCCGCGGGGTCGGTTATGTTCTCAAAGAGAATCCGTGATCTTGGCCGCAGTCTCTCCTTCCGCCTGACGCTCTGGTACGCCGGTGTATTTGTCTGTTCGACGCTGCTGCTGCTGTTTCTGTTTTACTATTATACCGCTTTCCAGATTATCGAGGATATGGATGACGATCTGGGCGAAGAACTGACGGAGTTCACTTCCATTCTGGCCGAAGGAGGGGTGGAGGCGGTTAAAGGTTACATGGTCATCGAAGTCGACTCCGAGGTCGAGGATACTTTTTTCCGACTGCTGACGACCGACGGCCGTGAATTGAAAATGGTCTCCAATATCTCGCTTGAGACCGGCCAATTACTTCAGGCCCATATCCCCCCGGTAAATAAAAATATCGATAAGGCATTCGTTACCGTTGAAATTCCCGACTATCCCCATCGACTGCGGGTGCTCTCCGGAGTGATCGGGAAGGGCCTGGTGCTTCAGGTCGGGGATTCTTTTTTATATCATGACCAGGTCGCGTCGATTTTCAAACGCCTGCTGCTTCTGGCGGTCTTTCCGTTGTTTGTCCTGTCCGCGCTGATCGGCTGGTTTCTTGCCCGGCAAGCTCTGGCCGGCGTGGGAGAGGTCGCCCTGATCGCCGACAAGATCGCCGCGGGAGATTACAATCAGCGGGTCCGGCTGAAAAAAAGCCATCTGGAAATACAGATACTGGCTGATGCATTTAATGCCATGCTGGACCGTATTCAGGCACTGATTAAAGGCATGAAGGAAGTTACCGATAACATCGCCCACGACTTAAGAAGTCCCCTGGCCAGGATCCGGGGAAAGGCCGAGATGACCATCGTCGGCGACCGGTCACCGGCGGATTATCGCGATATGGCCGCTGACACCGTTGAAGAATGCGACAATCTCATTGACATGATCAACACCATGCTGGACATTACCGAGGCTGAAGCCGGCGTCGGCCATTTTGAGATGGAAACGGTTGCCGTTAACGCGCTGGTTCTGGCGGCCTGCGAACTGTTCGAGCCCATTGCCAGGGAAAAGGGAATTACCCTGACGACCGACCTTCCGGGCGCGCCCCTGTTTTGTCAGGGGGACCGTCACCAGCTTCAGCGTCTGATCACCAATCTGATTGAAAACGGCATTAAATACAACCGTCCCGGCGGCAGCGTCAGGATCAGGGCCGGCGCCAAAGAAGGGTGGCTGTGTATCGAGGTCGCCGATACCGGTCAGGGAATAGCAGAAGCGGATCTGCCCAGAATCTTCGATCGCTTTTATCGATGTGATCCCAGCCGTTCAGAACCCGGCCTTGGCCTCGGCTTGAGCCTGGCCCAGGCCATTGCCCGTGCGGCCGGCGGCGACATCGTTGTCAGCAGCGTCGTTAATGAAGGCAGCCGGTTTATCGTCAGTCTGCCCATGTAGTTTTCAGATCAATCAACGTCCCCCGCTTTTCCCATGATTGCCAAATGGTAATCATAAGGCAATCGTACCGTCATTTTCAGGTTGTATGATCCATGCCGAAACTTGAGCGCTGTCACGTACCCATGAGGTTAAACAGATGAAGAAGTATGCACGCCGTCAACCCGGCATCATGGGCTTGGTGATCCGGATATTGCCGGCCATCCTGATCGGATTGATCTATATCTTTGAAATGTACACCATCACCGTCCAGGGAGAAGGCGACTCTTCTCTGCCGCCGCTGTTCGGCAATTTTACGGCAAACAGAGCCTTGCTTGAAAATGAGCAGGGAGGGGAGGCTTTTGCATTCGCGGTCGTCGGGGATACCAAAAGCATCGGCACGTTCGAGCGAATCGCTGTCGAATTGCGTAAAATGCCGCTGGACTTCGCATTTCTGCTCGGGGACTGCTCGTATGGCGGCACCGAGGATGATCACCGGTATTTCCGCGCTGAATGTCATGATGAATACGCCCTGCCGTTTCCTGTGTTCTATGTCGTTGGAAATCATGACGTCAGTCCCGGCGATTTTCCGATCAAACGTTTCGAGGAAGTCTACGGTCCGAGTAACTTCAGTTTTGAATACCGGCAGTGTCTGTTTATCGTGCTGCGTATTCTCAATGAGCCGTTTACGAACAACGAGAGCCTGGACTTCCTGGCCGGGTTCCGGGACGTTGATTTGAGCAGGTACCGCCACACCTTCGTCTTTTTCCACATTCCGCCTCCCATATCCCCCACCTTCAAGGCCCGTACCTTTGAAGGAGCCGAAGCGTTCATGGAACTCTTTGACCGGCTCGGCATCGAGTACGTGTTCGCGGGCGATTATCACGGCTACCTGCAATCGAAACGGGGCCGGACGACTTACATCATCACGGGCGGAGGGGGCGCAGCCCTTGTCGAGAGACCGGGGGAAGCGCTTCACCATGCCATAACCGTCTATGTCACCCCGAAGTCGGTCGACACGCAGATCGTGTCGGTGCCGGGGGTCAAGGAAACGCAAGATCACCTCGAGCGGATTGCCATCACTGACGCGTGGCCCTGGCTGCGACAGAACACGACCGTGGCGGTAGGACTGAACATGCTGGGCGCCATTCTTTTCGTGCTCTCAATCTGGTGGTTTCTCCGGCATGTCGGGCAAACCGGGGAACGCAGCGCTGTTGATCGTGATGCTTCTGACGGCCTTATGCCGGGTTATGCCGGCGCTGGCGGCCCCCCGCTGATGATGTCGTTGCCTGAACAAATCAGAAACCGGATGAACCGGAAGACTTCAGCGTGAGACGGACCTTCCGAATAACCTCCGGCAAGCTTATCATCGGGTCCGCTGTTTTTCTGACCCTTTTTTGCAATTTCCGGTTTTTTAAAAACACGACGGACAGCTATCCGCTTGTCGGAAACAATATACCGTTTTTGTGCTCGCTGGCCTTGGTGCTTGCCTGCTTGACGGTTGCCGCACTTTCTCTGATCTGTACGAGACATACCATTAAACCTGTACTGATCGGTCTCCTGGCCGTCTCCTCCATCGCGGCCTACTTCATGGATACCTACAACATCTTCATCGATCGGGACATGGCCCGGAACATCATGGCCACGGATGTGAATGAAACGCTTGACCTTATCAGCCTCAGACTCATTGTCTATTTCGTGTTTCTGGGGCTGCTGCCGTCCGTGTTGATCTATAAGACTTCGATTGTCCGGGGCACCCTGGTAACCGAGTTGTTGCAAAAAACCGGTCGCACGGTCGTCTCCCTGATGATGATCGTCTGCCTGCTTCTCATCTTCAGCCGCTTTTACACCTCTTTTTTCAGAAGCAACCGGGAACTGCGGTTCTACGCCAATCCCATCGCCTGGGTTGCCGCCACGGCGGCATTGATACCGATAACCGCTTTCGCGCACACCGGGGAAATAACGCCTGTCGGAACAGACGCGGTAAAGGCAACCGACGCCACCGGCCGAAGACTGATCATCCTGGTGGTGGGGGAAGCGGTCCGGGCCGACCGGCTGTCCTTGAACGGGTATTCCCGGGAGACCACGCCTCTGCTGGAAAAAGAGGATATCGTCAGCTTTACCAACCTGTATTCCTGCGGCACGTCAACAGTGATTTCCGTCCCCTGCATGTTTTCAAGTTTTGGAAGAAAAGACTTCACGCGGAGAAAAGGAGATACCACTGAAAATCTGCTGGATATTCTGGCCCGGGCCGGTGTCCATATATTATGGCGGGACAATAACTCCAGTTCCAAAGGGGTGGCACTCCGGGTGCCCTATGAGGATTTCCGGCACCCGGACAAAAACCCGGCGTGTGATGACAGGGGGTGCCATGACGAGGGAATGCTTTCCGGACTGCAGGAGTACATTAAAAATCAGAAGGAAGGGGATATCCTCATCATCCTTCACCAACTGGGGAACCACGGCCCGGCCTATTATAAACGATATCCCCACGCCTTTGAGATATTTACCCCGGTCTGCCGGACGAATCAGGTTGAAGAATGCACCGTTGAGGAGATCGGTAACGCTTATGATAACTGCATATTATATATGGATTATTTTCTGTCGAACGTCATTGGTCTGCTGAAGCGGAATGCGCCGGAGTTTGAAACCGCCATGATATACATCAGTGATCATGGGGAATCGCTGGGAGAAAATGGGATCTATCTTCATGGACTGCCCTACGCGATCGCCCCGGACGAACAAAAACATGTCGCGTCCCTGATGTGGTTTTCCGACAATTTTAAAATTAATAAAGCCGATTTACGTCAAAAGTCATCCGATGCGCTTTCTCATGATTATCTGTTTCATACGGTCCTGGGACTGATGCGGATCACAACGGCAGCGTATAACCGTGACCTGGACATCGTCAATAAAGACAGGCAATTTTCCCTGATGACCAAATGGTAATCATAAGGCAATCGTACCGTCATTTTCAAGCCATATGATGTCTGAAAAAATTTGAAAGTGAGGTACCCAAATGCTTCAATTCATCACCAATCGGAGACAAAAGTTTTATTGGACCGTCATGCTTCTGGCCGCCATGATGGTAATCCTGGGCACTACAATTTATCATCTTGAAACCAGGCCGGAGCATTTTGTCGTTGTTGAGGACGGTGTCCTGTACCGCAGTGCCCTGCTCACGCCGGACAACCTGAACAAGGTTCTGGATCGCTACGGCATAAAAACAGTGGTGGACCTGAGCGCGGAGCATGACCGCAAGCGCAAGGCCCTGCATGAGGAGGAGTCGCGGATCTGCCGGAATAAGGGGGTCGCCTGGATTCCTCTTTCACTGCCGCCGGAAACGCCGCCCGACGACATGCAGATTGCCCGGTGGCTGGATCTGATGAAGAACCCTGGGAATCATCCTGTACTCGTCCACTGCACCCATGGGGTCGTTCGAACGGGTATGATGACAGCCATATATGAAATGGAGTTAAGGGGGACGAATAACCGGCAAACCTTTGCCGGACTTCCCACCTTCGGTCATGACTGGGAGGATAATGTCAGGGAATTCATTCTGAATTATTCACCCCGGTCCACGGCCCGGATAAACATGGAGGAAAAAACCATTGACCCGGTTTAGAAAAAGCATTGTCTTCGCCGGCATTTCGCTGCTGATCTTTTCATGCGCCCGTCTGCTGCTGCTTCTGCTCTATCCGGATACCTTCAGCGAACTTAACCTTCCGCTGACGGCCCTGGCTTTTCTCAACGGGGTCCGGTTCGACCTTTCCATCCTCACGGCAATCTTTATTATCCCGCTTGGCATGATGAACCTGCCCCTGTCGTGGTTCGGAAAAAAATGGTTCGACGCCTGGGCCTGGGCTCTGTTCGCTTTACTGATACCGTCGGTTCTTGTCCTGGCCGGAGATCTAATCTATTTTTCATTCGTTCACCGGCACATCGCCGATGAACTGCTGCTGTTGGGCAACGACTTTGGCTTTATCGTCGGGATGGCCTCCCGGGAATACCTGCCCGGACTGATCGCCTGCCTCACCTTTGCGCTGTTGCTGGGTTGGATCTGGAAACGCGTCCTTTCCGTTGAGGTCAAACGATCCGGACATCTCTTCGTCAATTTTCTGATTCTGGTTGCCGCCAGTCTGCTCTGCCTCCGTGGTTCCGTCGACCGCAAGCCTCTCGGCATCGTGGATGCCTATCGCTCGGGCAACACCGCCTTCGGTACCCTGAGCTTGAACGGCATTTTTTCCGCGGTCCACTCCTCTCTGGAAAGAAAAGCCCTGGATTACCGTTTTTTCGCGGACAACGCGGCTTATGACGCCCTCGGCTTGAAGAACGGCGATTTTCCGATGCTGAAAAGTTTTGAAGGCGCCGGACCCAGCGGCCTGAACCTGGTCTTTGTGCTGCTGGAAAGCTGGGATGTCGCTTTCCTGGACAGTTATGAAGGAAGCGGGCAGGGGATCACGCCCAATTTTGATGCACTCGCGGCGGAAAGCATCAAATTTGAAAATTGTTATGCCACCTGCCAGCGAAGCGTGCAGAGCATACAATCAATCCTGACGGGCATCCCGCCCGTCACCGGCCAGCCCGAGATCGGCTGGGGCCTGGAACAGTCGAACATGACGAAAATCGGAAAGGTCGCGAAGGATCACGGGTATGCAACGATTTTCGTTCAGAGTTCCAGACGCCGGTCCTACCGGCTGGATGCGGTCGCCGGGCATCTCGGGTTTGAACATTATTCCGGTCAGGAGGACATTCCGCTCAAACTGGATTATCCCGAGAAAAATCCCAAGTGGGGCTGGGATTATGAGACGCTGATGTTCTCCCTGGAGGAAATGGACAGCAAAGGCCGGCCCTTCATGGCATTCGTTTTTACCGGTACGACCCACGCCCCTTATGCCGACGCGGGTCAGCGTTTTGTTTTCAGCGGTCAGGCTAAAGACAAGGAGGCCGGCTTCATCAACGCCCTTCATTATGCTGACTGGTCTCTTGGCGAGTTCATGGCGGCGGCGCGCTCGCGCCCCTGGTTTGACCGCACGGTCTTTATTCTTACCGCCGATCATGCCTGGCGGAGCAAGCCCGGCGATGACCCGCGAATGGATTTCCGGATTCCGTTCATCATCTACGCCCCGCGGCTGCTGGAACCGCGAGTCGTTACCGCGGTATGCTCCCATCTGGATTGTCTGCCGACGATGTTCGACCTGCTCGGTTTCAAGGAGCCATACGCGGCAGCCGGCGAAAGCCTCCTGCGAAGGCGGGAGGGATACGCCCTGGTCAAGAAGGGGGATCTGATGGGCATCGTGGCCGGGGAAGGCAGCCTGACCCACAACTTGCAGAACCGGTTGAATGTGCAACGCTTTTCCGAGAACCTGCCGGACGCTTATTTTGACGGCCTGGAAAAAATTCTCATGTCGGCGGCCCAGGTGACGGGCGAGCTGGTCCATGAGAACCGCTGGGCGCCTCCCTATCCGGGCCGGCCGTAATTTCATTCCCCGTAATATGTCATTTATTATCCCGTTTCCGCATGATATATTTTTTTCCAAGGCCTGTGCACATTATCCGGCATATTACCAGCCAGGTAGATGTCGGAAACACTGAGGAAGGCCGCCGGTCATCGAACGGTTGTACGTGAGGGCCTTGCTTCGCGGGTAAAGTGTTTCAGGTGGTCGTATGATGCCATGGATTATGCTTCTTGTTTTGTGCGCGGCGATCTCCGTAACCGCTTATCTGCTCATGCGACTTACGGTGAACAATTATCTGGCCGGACGGTCGTCCGCGGGTCTGTTGCGCCGGGCGATCCATGCCGTGCTTCTGGTTTTAATCTGGCCGCCGGTGGCGGCTTCACCCTGGCTGCTGGCGATTTCCTGGCCGCCGGCCCGGTCTCTGCTGGAATCGAACGGTCTTTTCCCTTTTTATCTGCTGGCCTGTCATGCGGCGGCGGCTTATCCCGCTTATCGATATCTGTACCGGTCGCGGCTGATGGAACTCATGCGGGCCGGAGCGGAGCCGTTGTCTTTCTGGCCGGGGCAGGTGCCGGCGGCGGCAAGCGAAATCCGACGCCGGACGCCCATCCATATTAATGCCGTCCCGGATGACGGCAAGTCACGGCTGCCGCGAATCGAGGCCCTGGTTCGTGAAACCCGGCTGGTTGATTATCTGCCGGTCTGCGGGGAGATCCGGGTTGTCCTGAAAGGCGACGTCCCGGCCGGCACGAGGATTGAAGACGCCTATCCCGTGTGGCTGCCGGCCGCGGTCGCGGCTGTCGGGCCGCTGCCGCCGTTTCCGCACCTGGGCGAGAAAACACAGTGCCCGGAAGGAATTATACGGCTTGATGTCGAATGTGTCAGGCGGCCAAGCGGCGGCATGAGTTCGTATTACGGCTACGAGGGATATTTTTTCAGCCTGCTTGCGAATTTGACGGACGGAATCATTTTCGACGCCCGCGGTGAAAAAGCCGTTTGACGTTATCTCTCACGTTTCATGAATTGCATTAATATATGAATAATGTTGTTTTAAAGAGGGGACAGCATCGATGAACAGCACGGCGACCTTGATGTGGGGCGTGATATTCGGCTCCATCGGCCTGGGCCTTTTCGTTTACGGCAAGAAGCGGAAACTGCTTGTCACGCTTTTCTGCGGCATCGGCTTGATGGTAATCCCTTACTTTATCTCTAACTTGTATCTTCTGGTCTTGTCCGGTCTGGTTATGTCGGTTTTGCCCTTTGTCATTAAAAGATAAGAAGTGGTTCCATCCCGGTGGAGGACGTTATGCCGATTCTGATTAAAACCCTGTTGAGTGTTGCCGTCATCCTGATCGCCACTGCCGTCGGGAAGAAAATGCCTTCCATGGCGGGCCTGATCGGGGTCATGCCCCTGACCGGCGCACTGGTCCTGGTGTGGATGTACCTGGACAATCAGGGCGATCCGCGCATCATGACGGCATTCACCCGGGGAGCATTGTGGGGTATTCTGCCCAGCATCCTTTTTTTTCTGATGGCCTTTGTCTGCTTCAGAAGCCGGCTGTCCCTGCCGGTCGTGCTGGCCGCCAGTTTCGGGGTCTGGCTGGCCGGGGCTTTTGTTCACCAGTGGCTGTTGAAATGAAAAAGAACCGGAATGGCGTTGGCGGTCTTTGAGGTTTTCTATATGTCATGGCACGTTTACATGCTTCGCAACGAACGGAATGCCCTTTATACGGGTGTCGCCATGAATCCCATCGCTCGCTACAATGAGCACCTTGAAGGCGGGAGAAAAGCCGCCAAATACACCCGCTCATCCCGATCACTGGAACTGGTATATTCCGTCGAAGCCGATTCAAAAAGCGCTGCCTATAAAATTGAATCAGCGATCAAGCGGCTGAAGAAAGACCGTAAGGAACGGATCGTCGCCACGCAGCCGGCCTTGTTGGAACTCCAACAGATTCTTTTCCCGAAGCCCGATCCCCGTCATTCATAAAGAGGTGCGCTCTTTATGGCATGGGTTCTCTTTCAAGAAGGCAACCGGTCCGTACAACAGTTCAAAAATCGCAAGCATTAATAAATAGACGAAACCGAAAGCGACGACACGGTGCGGCTCGGAAAGCCAGAAACCGCGGTGCGGAAGATGCAGGTTTGAAACCAGTTCCGCTTGCTTTTTTGTCTTGAAATTATTTACAATCATAGCATTTATGGCAGGGAGGAAAGAAACCGCCGCGCGCCCGCGCGCGGTTTTCGCAAAGGGAGGCCGGGATGAGCAAAACAGAAGTGTCCCGATTGAGCAAAGAAGCCTTGCGGCTTTATAAAGCGGATCAGCACGAAGAAGCGTTGAAACTTTTTGATCAGGCCCTCGGTTATGAAAGAGAGGACGGCGACCTCTGGCTCAACCGGGCCAACTGCCTTTACAAAATGGGGCAGCTTGAGGAGGCGAGAAACAGCTGCGACCGGGCGGTTGACTGCGTGCCGTTTTCCCATAAGGCCTGGTTCTCCAAATCGGTAACCGAAAGAAATTTGAAATGGGAAACGGAAGCCATTGAATCCCTCCAGTTCTGTCTTGCCTCTATTGTCGAACGCGGTAATCCGCTGGTTCAGAAAATACTGGCCGTGCTCGAAGGCTACCGGAAAAAAGGAGCCGAGATCCCCCCGGAGAAAGCCTTTCTTCTTGTCAAGGAAGCTTATTCCCTGGCCGTGGATCAGAAGGATTTTCCGGCCGCCGGCTCTCTTCTGGATAAAGCCCTTGAACTTTCCCCCTCCATATCCAGGGCATGGCAGTTCAAGGCCATGTGCCTGGCCGCCATGAACATGCCGGATCAGGCTCTGGACGCATATGAGAAGGCCATTGACCTGGACGGCCGGAATGCCGTTTACTGGTACAATAAGGCGGTCCTGCACGGCAAGCTGAAGCAATATGACGAGGCCGCCCGGTGTTATGTGAAGTCCCTGGAAATAACCCCCGACTATATGGAATCGCTGAGCAATTATGGCAATCTTCTTGGCCTGCTCAAGCGTCACGAAGAAGCCCTGGAGTGCCTCAATAAAGCGCTGGCGCTGGCGCCGGGTTCCGAAACCCCCTGGTTCAACAAGGGCCTGAACGAGGACGCCCTGAACCGTCCGCAGGCGGCCGCCGACGCCTATATGCGGTTTCTGGAGCTGGCTTCGTCCCGGAACGCCAAACAGGTCGAATACGCCAAAAAACGGATCCAAGAGATTTCCGGCGGGTTCAAACACTCCGGCCTGGAGGCCACCGCTGAAGAAGGGCCGTCTCCGTCCCAACCGGCGTCTCCCCCGCCTCGGGACACCAAACCGGCCGCTGCACCGGATTCCGCTCAGGCCGAGGCCTGGAATCAGAAGGGCATTGCGTTTTTCAACCAGAAAAGCATCCACGAGGCCATCGCCTGTTTTGACAAGGCCATTGCGCTGGGACCGGACTCTTACCGGGCGCTCTTTAACAAAGGCATCGCTCTGGGCGATCTGGGCCGGGAAGAGGAGGCCCTGGAGTGTTACCGGCAAGCCGCGGACATCGATCCCGGCGTCGGCGCCGTGTGGTTGAATCTGGGCGCCGCCTGCTCCAAGCTGGGCCGTCTGGAAGAGGCGGTTTCGGCTTTTGACAGGGCGCTGGAGATCAATCCCGGAGAGGGCCTGGCCTGGTTTAACAAGGGCAAAGTGTTGAGCGATCTCGGACGGAAAGAAGAGGCGGTGGTCAGTTATGAACGGGCACTTAAAATCAATCCCAAGGATATCAATGCGCTGAACAACAAAGGTACCTGTTTGCTGGAACTGGGCAAACTCTACGACGCCCAGGCCTGCTTCGAGCGGGTGACGTCCCTGGACCCCAAACACGCCTTTGCCTGGCACAACGGCGGGGAAGTACTCAACAAGATGAAGCGGTACGGCCTGGCCGTGCCGTATTTTGACAAGGCCCTGGCCGTCAAATCCTTCGCCGCGCCGTGGAACGGAAAAGGCGAGAGCCTGCGGAATATGGGCAAGACCGAGGCGGCCCTGGAGGCGTACCAGAAAGCCGTTGAAATTTTCAAGGGATACGCTGATGCCTGGCACGGGAAGGCGATGTGCGAAGAGACCCTGGGTATGAAACCCGAGATGATTGTTTCCCTGAAGAATTTCCTATCGTCGGTCGCCGCTTCACGCGAAAAATTCAACGGCTTGCCGGAGGATATAGAAAACGCGAGGAAAAAATTGGTTGAGGAAGGGGTCCCCGAGGAAGAGATCAAAACCCTGCAGGAGCCGAAAAAGCCGGCCGTTCCGGCCAGGCCGAAGTTTCCCAAGGACGTGGAACTCCTGGGCCAGAAGTACGAGGTGATCAAGGTTCTGGGCAAGGGCGGATTCGGGGTCGTCTACCATGTCTATTCCCATGACACCGGCGGTTTTTACGCCCTGAAGACCTTCCGGGACGAGTATCTGCAGGATGACCGGACCCGGGCGCTTTTCAAGAAAGAGGCCCAGATCCTGGCGGATATGGAATCTCATCCCTATCTGGTGGAAGATTATTTTATCGATGAAATTTCCGGCCGTACTTACATCGCCATGGAATATGTCGCTCCGGGCGATGACGGGTTCAATACTCTGGAAGGCTGCCTGGCGGTGAAACCCCCCGGTCTCGCCCAGAGCCTTGTCTGGGCGATTCAGTTCTGCCACGGCATGGAGTTCATGGCTTCCCAGGGGATCAGGTGCCACCGTGACATCAAGCCGGCCAACATCATGATCACCCCCCAGAAGACGATCAAGATTTCGGACTTCGGTCTGGCCGGAATTCTGACGTCGCTGGCCCCGGCCCTGGAGCCGGACACGGCGGTCATGCCCGACGGACCGGAGACGGCGGGTATGACCGTCAGGGGCGCGGTTTTCGGAACTCCCACCCACATGCCCCCGGAGCAGTTCATCAGCGCCGCGGACTGTGATGAGCGCAGCGACATATACTCCTTCGGCGTCGTTCTCTACCAGATGGCTTCCCGGGGCGGGCTGCCGTTTTTGGCCGCCCTTCCGCGAACCGGCTCCCCGGAGGCGTTTACCCGTTTCTGGGATGAGATGAAGAATCTCCATGCCGCCGCCCCGGTGCCGGCCGTCGAATCGCCGCTTTTCCCCGTCATCAGCCGCTGCCTGGAGAAAGATCCGGCCCGGCGATACGCGTCCTTTGCCGAGTTGCGCGGGGCGCTGGAACCGATCCTGTTCAATCTGACCGGTGAGACCGTGACCCCGCCCGACCGGGAGGAAATGACGGCGGGCGAATGGCTGAACAAAGGGTTGAGCCTCAAAATGCTCGGCCGGCTCGACGAAGCCCTGGAATGTTATGAGAAAGTCATTGCCATGAAGCCGTCGCCGTCGACGCTTTCCCTGGCCTGGTCCAACAAGGGCAACTGCTTCCATCAGAAGAAGGCTTTTGCGGAATCGCTCAACTGTTATGACCAGGCGATACAAATAAATCCCGGAAACGACAAGGCCTGGACCAACAAGGGATTTTCGCTGCACGCCCTCGGCCGGTTTAAGGAGGCCCTGGACTGTTACGACAAGGCCCTTGAAATCGAGCCCGCCTTTGCCATCCCCTGGAACAACAAGTCCTTTACCTATCTTTCCATGAGGGATTATGATAAAGCCATTCTCTGCGCGGACACGGCCCTCAAATACAACCCGAAGATGGAGGAGTCCTGGATTAACAAGGGGGTCGCTTATTATTCGTCCAATTATTTCAACGAGGCCATCGCCAGTTATCAGAAAGCCCTGGAGATCAATCCCCGGCGGGCCGCTTCTTTATACAATATCGGCCTGGTCATGTATGACCTGAAAAAGTATCCGGAGGCAATCGCTTACCACGACCAGGCCATTGCGATCGAACCCCGCTATGAATACGCCTGGTGCAACAAGGGCAACGCCCTGATCGCCCTGAAGCGGTTTGACGAGGCCACGGCTTGTCTTGACAAGGCCATGGAAATCAATCCCAACTACCCCACGCCCTATTACTTCAAGGGGTTTGCCATGATCAACCTGAAAAAGAAAATCGAAGCCATGAAGTGTTTTAAGGCGTTTTTGAAGCTGACGCCGTCCGGGGCTCTGGTCGAATTCGTCAAGGACGCGGAATACAGACTGATGCAGCTTGAACGCGGGTTGATATGACATGAAGCGGCTTTCTCCCGGAGCAAGCGCGGCCTGGGCCGCGGCGGTCAGCGAAACCGTTTATTCCGGATCGGAATATATCGAAAAAGAGCATCTGTTCATGGCGGTTTTCAGCCTGGACAAAGTGGTCGCCGCCTCTCCCCGGGATCTGAATATCTCCGATGTCGATTACGCGCGACTCAAGGGCGAGTACCAGATCCTTGCAGGCGCGCTGTCCGGCCTCGGCCGGTCCATGGCCGATATCCGCCGCCGGACGCGATCGCTTCAGGGCCGTGGAAAATACGTTCATCCTCCCGGCGCCGTGGTCCACCGGAGCGCGGAATGCAAAGGCGTTTTCCAGTCCGCCGAATCGCATTCCCGGTCCGGAGAAATCACCGCTGTCGATCTGCTGGCCTCCATCCTGGATTCACCGGGGTCCGTCATTACCGCGGCCATCGAAAGCCTGGGGGTATCACCGGCGCAATTCCAATCCCTGATCAACGCCGCCGCGGCAGGTCCTGCCCCCGCCGGCGCCGCCATGCCGGAGGTCCCCGGCGGTCCGGTAAATCCCGCTGTCACCCCGACCCTGGCGCTGTATGGCCGGAATCTGAACGAAGAAGCCGCGGCCGGCCGGCTCGGGCCTTTTATCGGTCGCAGGAAGGAACTGCTTCATATCATCCAGACCCTGGCCCGGTCAAAAAAGAACAACCCGGTGATTGTCGGAGAAGCCGGGGTAGGGAAGACCGCCATCGTCGAAGCCCTGGCAATGAGGATCGTGGAGGGCAAGGACCCGGCTGTATTGTCCGGCAAGCGGATCATCGAACTCAACCTGGGCGCGCTCCAGGCCGGGACAAAGTACCGGGGAGAATTTGAAGAACGGCTGACGAAGATCATCGCCGAGGTCAGAAGCCAGCCCGGCACGATTGTCTTTATCGACGAAATCCACAACATGATCGGCGCCGGCCGGGCCGAAGGGAGCATGGACGCGGCCAATATGTTAAAGCCGGTACTGGCCCGGGGCGAATTTTCCTGCATCGGCGCCACGACCATTGACGAATACCGTCGGCATATTGAACAGGATCCGGCCCTGGCCAGAAGATTTGAAATGGTCCTGATCGAGGAACCGGACCGGAATGAGACCGTTGCCATCCTAAAAGGTATCCGGCCCCGCTGGGAAAAGCATTACGGCGTCACCGTCAGCGACCGGGCGATAGATGCCGCCGTGGACCTGGCCATCCGGTTTGACCCGGATCACCGCCTGCCGGACAAGGCCATCGACCTGGTCGACAAGGCCGGCGCCAGGGCGAAGATCCCGGTTTTGAGCATGATCCCGGGCGCCGCGAGAGGCCTGCCCGACGAGACTTCGGGAGGCGTCGTCGACAAGACGGCCGTGGCGCAGGTCTTGTCCGACAAGACCGGCATCCCCCTGGAGATCATCGCCGGCCATGAGGGCCGGTCCGGCGGTGCCAGGATACTGGACCTGAAAAAGCACCTCGGACGACGAATCATCGGGCAGAAAGATGCCGTCCGCCGGATTTGCGAAAAACTCAAGATCGCCTATTCCGGTATTACCCGCCGGAAGGGATCGGTGGCTGTTTTCCTTTTCCTTGGTCCCACCGGCGTGGGCAAAACCGAGACCGCCAGAGCCCTGGCTGAATTCCTGTTCGGCCGGCCGGACGCAATGATCCGCCTGGACATGTCGGAGTTCATGGAAGAGCATTCGGCGGCCAAACTGATCGGGTCTCCCCCGGGATATATCGGCTATGAAGAGGAGGGGCAGCTCACCGGCCGGCTGCGGACCCGACCGTTCTCCATTGTTCTGATTGACGAGGTGGAAAAGGCCCATCCCCGGATCTTTGACTTGTTCCTCCAGGTATTTGACGACGGCCGCATCACCGATTCAAAGGGACGGACCGTGGACGCAAAAAACGCCATTTTTATCATGACCTCCAACCTGGCCGTCACCACCGGCGGGGACAACGCGGTGGGCTTCGTTTCTCGGGTGGCGGACACGGCGGCCCCCTCGACCGCCGACCTGATGGAATCCCTGTCGGGATTTTTTCGCAAGGAATTCGTCAACCGCATTGACGAGATCATTCTCTTCAATCCCCTGGACGAGGCCGCCGTCGGCAAAATCGCCCAGATGATCTGCCTGGATATCCTGTCCGGCCTGAGGGAAAAATACGGCGTTACCCTGAAGATTTCAAAAGAGGCCTTCGGCCAGATGGTCAACCGGGGGTTCAGCCCGGAATTCGGGGCGCGGGAGCTCAAACGAACCATCGATCAGATGCTTCAGGCGCCTCTTGCCGCCATGGCCCTGGATGGAAAGTTCGCGGAGCGGAAAGTCTGGAGGGCCCGTGTTGAAGCTGACCGCATAGCGATCGTGCCGGTCCGTTAATTTTTTTCATCCAAGATAACAAAAGCTGTTAGCCGATCGCCCGGGTGGACAGTGCCCGGATTCTTTTTACTTTCGGGAGAGGAAATCCCGGATAGCCAGTGTAAGAAAAAGGTGCTATAATTTTTTTTAAAATATATTTTTTGTTAGGAGAAAGTCTCATGCGCCCAAAAAAAACGGAACGAAAACGTCTGTTGAAGTCTGCCGGATATTATGTTCTGACCGCTGCCCTGCTGATAACCCTGTCCGCCTGCGATTGGGATGACAGCGATAGCGACAAAAGAACCATGCGGGCGGCACCCAATCCCTTTCTTTCATCCTCCCTGTACGGCATCACCCATTTTGACTCATCCCAGAGTGATTCCACCCCCTATGGCCCTCCGGCCGGAACTTTTACCGTGGATCCTGAACAGCAGCCCATTTCCTGGGGCGGCCCGGTGAATATCATTACCCTGGCAGCCGTTGATCCCGACTACATGTGGGGGGTCGGAACGGATCACGTGGCCTATGTGCGTATGGATGATGAACGCTGGAACACGGTCGCGTTTCTGGACGCGCCCGCGTACATGGATCCGACGCTTGGCCCGGTTTCAGAGGAAACGCAGCGGGATTTCGGCCAGATGGATCCGGCCGGCATGACCATCGATGAAATGGACGTCTACCTTGTCGAGAACTTCGGTACCAATTATTTATTCCGTCTTTTTAACGGCGCATATTCCGTGGTGGACCGTGACAACGTGCTGTACGCCAATTTCGGCTTCGGTATCTACGCCTTCGGCCTGCGTGATTTTCGGGATCCATCCCGGGGGATTGAAGTGTTGAGGCAGATCGACAATGCCGCCGACATCCAGGAAGCGGCCGGGTTCATGCCGCCGGATTCCATCCGCCTGTTCGGGCTGACCCTGACTTATGACGGTTATCTGATTGTTAATTTCAACAACGGAATTGCCGTAATCGATCGCGACTTCGACCTTTCGACCGCCCGCTTTTATCCCTTCGGACTGGACGAAAGCACTACCAATTCCATTGCCGTGGATGAGGATAACGGTATTTACGTCGCCTCCAATAAAATAATGCGGAAGCTGGTCTGGACCGGCGACAGGATTTCCGACCTGGAAGCCGACGGCGCCTGGTCGAGTCCCTATGACGCACCTGAAGATGCCGTGCCGCCCATCGTCAAATTCGGTACGGGCACCGGCTCCACCCCGACCCTCATGGGATTCGGAAGCGATTCCGATAAACTGGTCGTCATTACCGACGGATCCAGGCGGATGAAACTGGTGGCCTTCTGGCGCGACGCCATCCCGGCGGATTTTGTCCAGCGGCCGGATACCGCTTCACGGAGAATCGCCGGGCAAATGGAGGTGACCTGCGGATTCGCCGCTGCTCCGGACTGGATCCAGTCGGAACAGTCGGTCGTGGTTGATGGCTACGGCGCCTTTGTGGTCAACAACATTCCGGAAAATGCGGAGGATTCGGAAATCGCCGGTACCAATAAACTGCTGGCGGTGTCCCTGATGGGACCGGCTTATGACACCTGTTACGGAGTAGAGCGGTTTCGCTGGGACACGGATGAAGACCGGTGGGTTTCAGTCTGGTCCCGGCCTGACGTGTCTTCCACCAGCATGATTCCCGTCCATAGCCGGTCGCAGCACCTGGCCGTCGTGAACGGATATACCCCGGAAAGAGGGTGGGAAGTCACCGGTCTTGACTGGGACAGCGGCGCCACGGTGCATCAGACGATTTTCGGTCGTCAGAATTTTGGTAACGGCGCCTATGCCATTTTACAGTACCTGAAAAACGGTGATCTGGTCTTTAATTCCATCGTCGGCCCGTTCCGGGTGAGTTATGTCAATTAGATTTCATGCCCGGACCGGTACGATGTCGCTTGACCGTGATAGTTGATAGCCAAGGGCGACCGTATTACAATCTGGCGTTAGCCAACCCGTCGTGACGGGATGAATTCTGTGTGCAGTCCGGTCATTTCCCGGGGACTTTTGACAGGGAAAACGGTTTGGCCATAAACTATATAAAATAATTGTGTTTTTTATCTTTTTTGTTATAATCCATAACCATGATGTCGTCATTATTAAGAAACAGGGAATCAAGGCTGAAAGAAGGCATCCTTAAAGGGGTGTATGAGGATAATCTCCGGATCATCGGCAAGGGTTCTTACCGGAGAAGGAAACCATCCGACTACCCCTATCGGAAAATGCTGATTCTTCTGCTCCTTCTGCTGACCGCCTATGTCGTTCAGGGGAGCTTTTCGCATCTGGCGGTCGCTCCGGCACGATACCCTGCCGAAAGTATCGCCGCTTCGCCGAAGAAACTTCAGCCGACCTCGACCGGGATGGGCCATGTGACGGAAAATCCGCCTGAAACGGATTTTAACGGGACTCCTCCCGATAGAGGTGGGCTTGTTGCGCCGGCCGCCAGGGAAGGCAATTCGTCCGAAAGCATCGCGCCGCTGCTCGTTCAGACGGTCATGCCGGATTCGCCCTTTCCGTCGGAGAGTCTGGTCAAGCCGTCGGATTTCAACGGCCTTCTGGAAAGGGGCAATATCCCGTTAAGCCGAATGTTCGGCCTGGGAGTTAAAACCATCATGATCGATCCCGGGCACGGCGGTGACGATCCCGGAACGATCGGAAGCCTCGGTACAAAAGAAAAGGACATTACCCTTGACATCGCCAGAAGACTGAAGGAGCGGCTGGAGAAACACGAGGGATATAACATTTTAATGACCCGTGAGGATGACGCGACCCTGCCCCTTCAGCGGCGAGTGTATACGGCCCGGGAGAGCAGGGCCGATCTGTTTGTATCGATTCACATCAATTATCTGCCGAAAAAACCGATCAATATTATCGAGACTTACTATTTCGGCCCGTCTTCCGATCCGAAAATCATGCGGCTGGCGGAAAAGGAAAATGTCGGATCGGAATATGCCTTGAGCGACTTCAAACAGATGATCGAGAAAATCGGCGATACGTTAAAACTCCAGGAATCCAGAAACCTGGCCACCTCCATTCAGAAGGAGTTGTTTGTATCCAGCCGCCGGCAGAACAGTCACATTTATAATTATGGCGTGAAAAGGGCGCCGTTTGTGGTGCTTCTGGGGGTCGACGTCCCTTCGGTCCTCACCGAAGTTTCCTGCATGAGCAACCGGGAGGAAGAGGTGCAGCTGAACACCGAAGCTCACCGGGAAAATATCGCCAGTTATCTTGAAAAGGGAATACTTGATTATTTGGATAAAGGAGATTTCATTTATGAAGCCAAAAGACAATGAGCAGATCCTGTTTGTGGGTATCGACCTCGGAACATCGCGCAGTTCCATCTCCGCCAGCAATGGTACGCGGGAATGGGTTCAGAGCTTTGTCGGCTGGCCCAAGGATTTTATCGCCCAGCAGGTCGTGGGCAAGCCGGTCATGTTCGGCGCGGAAGCGCTCCAGCACCGCCTTTCCCTTGATCTGTTCCGGCCGCTGCAGCACGGCGTCATCAAGGAAGGCATCGAGCGGAGCGAAGAGGCGGTCAAGGAGATCATCAAGCATCTGATCAGCCTGGCGGGACCCGAGACCGGCCGGAAGATCTTCGCGGTGGTCGGCGTGCCCGCCGATACACTGAAAGTCAACAAGCTCGCCATCCGCAAAGCGGTGGCGGATTTCGCCCATTCGATGATGGTGGTGTCCGAGCCGTTTGCCGTCGCCTATGGAATGGGGCTGCTGAATAACGCCATGGTCATTGATATCGGAGCCGGCACTACGGATTTCTGCATCATGCACGGGACCATCCCTTCTGAAGAGGATCAGAAAACAATTCTGACCGCCGGCGACTACATCGACGATCAGCTGTTCAGTTACCTGAATGAAAAATTTTCCAACTCGAAGTTCAACAAGAACATGGTCAGGGAATTCAAGGAGCAGTTCAGCTTCGTGCGGGAGATCCCGGAGGAGATCCGGGTGGAACTGCCCGTGGACGGAAAACCGGTGATGCATGACATCAAGAATGAGGTCAGACGGGCCTGTGAAAGCATTATGCCGGCCCTGATGGAGACCACCACCGAGATGATCGCGCGATTTGATCCCGAGTTCCAGGTCAAGATCAAGAATAATATTGTTCTGGCCGGGGGCGGAAGCCTGATCCGGGGGATCAAGGAATACGTCCAGGATGCCCTCAAGGAATACGGCCCCTGCAACGTGAAATGCGTGGAGGACCCGTTGTTTGCCGGGTCCGACGGCGCTTTGAAGCTGGCCCAGGATATGCCCGAAAAATACTGGGAACAACTCTAGCCCGATTTTTTCTGAATTTTCGCATTCGTTTTCCGGACCTGCCGCTTCAGCAAGGTCCGGGAAACGGATTTATTCCGACAAATATGTCGAGAAAAAAGGTTTCATTCCTTCCAGGAACTTTTCAACCTGTAACTCCACCGATTCCGCGAAGGCATCAAGCAGAATCAGGCCGTTGACGGCGGCGTCAGATTCCGCCACCGCGCGTATGCGATTGGCCTGGTGGATTTTCCTGAACGTGTCGGGGAGTTGATCCAGATCCCAGTCCGGCGGCAGATTCATCGAGCGGCGCAAATACTGGGCGATGAGATACATTCCGATGAATCGGAATCCGGTATGTTCCTTATTCGCCAAGGGCACATGAAAATAGGCCATGAGCCGCAGCTTCATCATGATGGGACAGTCGGAGAACGTCAGCAGGAGCCCGATCAGCGATCGGGTGGCCCTTTGCAGGGGGACATCGGATTCCATTTTCATGTCGTTGAGATAACAGGTCAGATGGACATTTTCGAAGGAAACCCGTTGACCCAGAAAATCGATGACGGGTTTGATGGCCACCGCCGCCGGACATAACTTTCCCGCCCCGGGAGGGATTCTGGCGTCTATCCCATGGCGCCGGGAAATGATCATTTGTTGAACAGGTTACCCGTCCCCTGAATTACTGCCCGCCAATAATCGATGTTGGAACTTTTTTCCGGCTTTTGCTCCGGGCTCTTCAATAAAACGATTCGAAAGATATGAGATGACCAGAAGCAATGCCAGGGTCGACGTTACAACGATCGCATACTTGACGGATAGCGGAATGGTCAGGCCGGACACAGCACGATAATACGGGATCAGCCAGAAGACCAGCAAAGGGTGCCATAAATACATCGAATAACTGATTTTGCCGAGGAAGAGGGTACTCCGGTTGACGATAAGCGTAAATGGACTGAAAGCGAGACCCAGTATAAGGGAGGAAAAGACGAGCCCCTGCCAGTAATAGGAAATCAGATCCCGGCGTAACAGCAGAACAAAGAACAGCAGGGATAAACACATCAGTGCTGCGCCGATGATTCGTTTCCCTCTGATTTCAGCGATCCGGTTCAGTGCATAAAAGACCAGCATGCCGATGGCGAACATCGGCAGGTGTCGCAGGAAGGACCACTGGAAATACTGGCGACCCAGAATCGGCTCCAGGGCGTGCGCCAGCAGCAGCGTCAGGACAACCAGGACGAGGCATTTCCAAATGTTGTCGAAAAATTGATAGAGCAGGGGAAAAATCAGATAGAAGATCGCCAGCACGCCGATGGCCCAGCAGGCCCAGACGATACCCACCTGGTTGTCCGCAAAGAGATTAAATACAAAAAGAAGATTGGCCGACCAGTCGGAAATATCCAGGCGGTTCTTGCCGTGAGTATAATAGCGCCAGCCACGATAAATGTGGACCAGGAGAAGGACATAGTACAGCGGGGCAATACGGATAAAGCGGCGCAGATAGAAGGACAGGAGTGATCTGTCATGACCCCGGTAGTGCCCCATTGTATAACATAACGAAAAGGCGCTGATGATAAAAAACAGCGTGACGCCCATATCCCCCCGGGCGACCCAGGGGCGTGCCCAGGCGGGGATTTCCGGATTCGGTACGGGAATATACAGCATATGAAAGAGGACGACCCAGACGATGGACAGTCCCCTCAGGGAATCAATAAAGGTAAGCCTTGGCATCCGATTTCAGTCCCACTTTAAAATGACATTTATCCGTGTCGAAAATTTTCATGAAATATCCGGGCTAAGGTGACTTCCGGTGAAAATCCCGCGGATCGAATTCCGGGGAGGCCGTCAACCGGTCAAAAAAAGGAAATCGCATCCGGTACAGGCCCGTGTGAGTCAGTCCGCCCAGGGCCAGGTTTTTGACCACCTGATACATTGCCCGGGGGGCGGGCAGCAGAAAACGGGCCATGGCCGGATAGGCCTTGACAAACGACGGCGGGCAGCCGGTGATTTCCAGGCAATTTTTTATGGCCTTATTCCTGGCGTTGGTCCTGGTCGGGCAGTCGCCGAACAGGATGGTGCGGTCGCAGTCTCCCCGGGCGCGGGTCTGCTTGCCGCACAGGATTTCCACGCCGCCGAAATCATGGCCGGGATTGTCCTTGCAGAGCATGTAGAGGGCCGCCCGCAGGCTGATATTGCAGCCGGTGCACCAGGTCTGTCCCGGCGGCTGCAGATGGATGCCGGTAATCCCGGCCCGCTGGAAATTATGGCCGAACACCTCCATGTCGCCGCTAAAAGGCGGCTCCCGAAAGGATTCCGCATTTTCTCCGGTCCACTCCACCCGGCCGACGGCATTCTCCCGGCCCGTCAGCCGGGCATAGGTAGTCAAATGCCGGACCTTTTTCGGGTCTACCCCCAGGATCCAGGCCGCGGCTGAATCCATTTCCACGCGGTCGGTGCCGGCCATGATCATATTTTTGCGGCAGGGCTCGCCCGAGTCGATCATGGGACCGCCGCCTCTCAGGAAATAGATCCCGTCCATTACGGTCAGATGGCAGGGGATTTTCGTGTTAAAGGCGGCGATATGGTCCTCCAGCCGGGCTGTGTGACAGCGGCGTTTTGACGCCGGAGCCAGGCAGCCTTTCAGGTTTTTCAGGCTCAGGGTGATCAGGGTCTGGTCATGATATTTGGGGACAGGCACATTAATAAGGAAGTCGGTTTCCAGCACCGGCCGGGCGATATCCAGTTTCAGATTTCCGCATTCAACCGGGGTCATGGGTGCTTCATTAAAATCCATCAGGTGAACGCCGTACTTTTTTGATATATGCCGCATGCCCATGGCCGTAAGGATAATGCGCGTGTTCAGACCCAGCTCCCGGCGGGAGGCGCCGCCGTCGCCGATGGTGATGTTTTCAGGCCGGCAGCCGAAGGCCAGCAAGGCGCGAACAACCCCCTCCACCACCGTAGCGGTGGTCATCATGCCGTAGTAGGGCATGTTGGGATCGGCCCCGACGGCGTTTGGCTTGATCATGATCTTGTCGCCGGAACGAAGTTTCTCAAAACCGTTGACCAGTTCAATGGCTTTCTGGATTGTCAGGTGGTCCCTGTAGGTCAGTATTGAAATCATGGATAGCGCTCACTCCAAACGATTTAATTGTATGCCCTGTTTTTGACGAGGCATTATGTCGAAAATTAAATGAAAATGAAAGGATTGACTTCATCCCTTCGGCCTTGTTATAGCGGAATATTCATAAACCGGTTTTTCAGGTTGTCATTGTCAGATAAGCATAAGGAGGACGAAACGCCCATGCATCACCATACTATCCGGATCGCTCTGTCGATGATTTCCGCGGTCTTCCTGTTTATAATCATTTCATCGCTGCCGATATCGGCTCCGGCGGCGGAACCGGCCGCGCAGGTTATTCTTGAAACCGATCTCGGCGCCATCACCCTTGAACTGGATCGCGACAAAGCGCCGCGTACGGTAGACAATTTCATTCAGTATGTTCAGGACGGTTATTATAACGGCACCATATTCCATCGGGTCATCCCTGACTTCATGATTCAGGGCGGTGGACTCACCGCCGACATGCAGGCCAAACAGCCCCGCCCGCCGATTCTCAACGAGGCCGACAACGGCCTGACCAATCTTCGGGGTACCATCGCCATGGCCAGAACTGCCGAACCCGACTCCGCCACCTGCCAGTTTTTCATCAATCACAAGGACAATCCGCGTTTAAATCATCGCGGCAAAAATCCGGTAGAATGGGGTTACTGCGTGTTCGGCCGGGTCATTAAAGGCATGGAGGTGGTCGACGCCATCGCCGCACAACCCACCCATACCGTTGACTCCTGGCAGAATGTACCCGTAAAACCGATCGTCATTAAAAAGGCGGCGCTCCCGCGTCCGGCCGCCCCATAGAGGGTATGCCAGCCGGTTGACGGAAGACCGGTAACGTGCCATAACAAAAAAATCCAAACGAAACGATTCATTTTATTATGCCGGATGATACTTCGGCGCGGGCGGCTCATGGATAATCCTGTCAGGACAAGCGACAAGGCGCGGGCGTTTGATAAAGCCTATCAGGGATCGGAAATGTATTACGGCTGGGAAGTCCGGCCCGAGTTTGAGGACTTCTTCGGCCGCCGGAATATGGTGGGGTGGCGGGCGCTTGACCTGGGAGCGGGGGAGGGCCGGTATTCCATTTACGCGGCCAGAAGGGGCTGCACGGTTACGGCCGTTGATTTTTCCGCTTCCGGCCTGGACAAGCTCCGCGATATCGCCGGTCGGGAACGACTGGCGGTGGTCACCGAACTTTGCGATCTGGCGTCCTATTCGTTCCGGACCGGGGGCTTTGACCTGGTGATCGCGGCCACTATCCTGGATCATCTGGGCGACCGCGACCGGAATCGCGCCATCCGGGGGATCAGGGACTCCCTGAAACCGGAAGGGATTTTATACGTCAACGTGTTTACCACAGCGGATCCAGGATGCAGCGCCGCCATCGACCGGACCACGGAACCCGGCATCAGCGATACCTCCTTCGGCATGGCCCACTATTTTGCCCCGGGTGAACTGAAGGACTGCTTTTCCGGGATGTCCGAAATTTATTATTATGAAGGCGTGGAGGAAGACCTCTCTCATGGACGGCCTCATCACCATGGCTGGGCCAGTCTGATCGCGCGAAAAGAGGGTTGCTAACACGGTCCTTCATGATTCCGTTTCCCATCATCAAGACCATCGTCCGGCAATGGGGCCTTTCCTGTAAAAAGATACGGCCCGATCTCCCTCTTGAAGGCAGCCCGGAACGATCTCTATGGCGGGCGGCTTTTGAGGACGAAGCCGGCGGATTGTTCGTTCTGGAACAGATCGTCCCTTCCCTTAAGAAAAACAAGGAACGCATCAGCCGAACCCTGGACGGGCTTTACCGGTGCGGATTCACGGTCGTTGTCCCCTCCCTGAAAATATTGACCGGCGCGCCTCTGGGATTTTACGACGGCTTCTGGTGGCAGGTAACGCCCTATGTCACCGGCATTCCCCTGGCCCGGCCCGGCTATATCCATGACTCGGAAAGGGGAACATCCCTGGCCCGGGTTCTCGAAGACCTTTACCGTTGCGGCCGGGAACTTCTCCCGGCCCCAGATCTGCCCGTTTTCTCATTAAAACGCTACGTCCTGAAGCTTGAGCAGGACATGAAACGATATGATCCGGCGGCAGCGGAATGGTTTGCTCCTGTTTTCGACTTTCTCCGCCGGTCTTTTTTTGACGCTCATGACGCGCTGCCGACGACCTTCTGCCACGGAGACTTTCATCCTTTGAACGTCATCTGGCAAAACAGCGATATCACGGCGGTGATCGACTGGGAATTCTGCGGTTTCAAACCGGATATCTACGACGCCGCCAACCTGGTGGGCTGCGTCGGCATGGAGCATCCCTCGGGCCTGACCGGCGGTCTGGCAACGGCTTTTATTCATTCGCTCAAGCAAGCGGCGGTCATCAGTGACCACGGCTGGCGATTTTTGCCCGAGTGGGTGACGGCCATGCGGTTTGCCTGGCTGGCCGAGTGGCTGCGGAAAAAGGATGGGGAGATGATCGACCTGGAGGCGGTTTACATGAACCTGCTGGTTAAAAATGCGGAGACCCTGCGGGACGAGTGGGACAGTTTATAAAAGAAACTGGCCTTTTTTCATAATCCGGACTATCATAATTATTCAATAGTTGGCTCTGGAAATCCTTTTTTCCAAAACGAACCCGGTCATGTCCCGGGTTCCGGCACCCCGGTTATCTTAAATATCTTGAAGGATAGGACGTTATGAAACAATTAGTCACAAGAAAAGCGGCGGTATTGTCGCTGGCACTGGTATTCTGTTCACTATTTCTTTCCGGCTGCGTATACGGCAGGGTTAGATATCCCCTTGATCAGGACGTCGCCCAGACCCATCTGGGAGATAAAATCGGTTCCTCCAGCGCCCATTCCGTCGCCTGGCTGGTGAGCTGGGGAGATGCGGGTGTGGCCGCGGCCGCGAAAAACGGGGATCTACAGACGATCAACCATCTGGATGGCGAATTTTTTATCGTGCTGTTCGGGCTGTATGCCCGTCAGACGACCATTGCCTATGGGGAATAAATTGCGTTTCCGAATTTTTACCGCCGCCTTATTGGCCGCCATGTTCCTGTTGTTATCGGGTTGCGTTTCCGGGTTCATTTATACCCATGTTACGCTTCCTCTGTCCACCGATATGGACCGGACACCCCGCGGGGACAAAGTCTGCACCGTTAACAGCAAACACCTGGAAGAGCCGATCACCGGCTTTGATCTGAGCCTTCAATGGGACAGCCGTGCCATCGGCGATGCCGCCCGCAAAGCGGGTATGGAGTCACTGTACTACGCCGACATGAAGACCATCAGCGTCCTGGGCGGGCTGTGGAAACAGCAGATCGTCCGGGTGTGGGGAGAGTAAGCCGACCGCTATGCCCCTGTATTCTCTTGTTACCGACTTCACGCCCAGGGGCGATCAGCCCGGGGCCATTGACGGGCTCTGCCGTTACATTCAATCCGGCCGGAAACACATGGTTTTCATGGGCGTGACCGGTTCGGGCAAAACGTTCACCATGGCCAATGTCATTGCCCGGCTGGAAAAACCGGCCCTGGTCATCGCGCCCAACAAGACGCTGGCGGCCCAGCTTTACAATGAGTTCAAGGGGCTTTTCCCCGGAAACAGCGTGGAGTATTTTGTCAGTTACTATGATTATTACCAGCCGGAAGCCTACCTGCCTGTCACGGATACATACATCCAGAAGGATTCATCCATCAACGAAATGATCGACAAGATGCGCCATTCCGCCACCCGGTCGGTGCTGTCGCGACGGGATGTCATCGTGGTGGCCAGCGTTTCCTGCATCTTTGGACTGGGAGCGCCGGAGGATTATCTCGACCTGCGCATCGACCTGGAACCCGGCATGGCCATGGACCGGGACGATTTTCTCAAACGTCTGGTGTCCATCCAGTACGAACGGAATGATCTGGATTTCTTCCGGGGCGTTTTCCGGGTCCGCGGCGACCGGGTGGACGTGTTTCCCGCGTACGAGGAAGACCGGGCCCTGCGGGTTGAATTTTTCGGAGACGAAATTGAAGCCGTTTCCGAAATCGATTCCCTTAAAGGAGAGGTGGTCAACCGGTTAACCGGAGCGGTGATTTACCCGGCCAGCCATTATGTCACCAAAAAGCAGAACCGCCAGGCCATCATCGACCGGATTCTGGACGAGATGAAGGCGCGCGTCGATTATTTCCGGGACAACAATAAACTGATCGAGGCTCAGCGGATCGAGGAACGGACCCTTTTTGACATGGAGATGATCCAGGAGATCGGTTACTGCAACGGCATCGAGAATTACGCCCGGCACATTACCGGCCGTGGACAGGGTGAGCCGCCTTCGACCCTGATCGATTATTTTCCCGATGATTTTCTGATTTTTCTGGATGAGAGTCATATTACCGTGCCGCAAATCGGGGCCATGTACAAGGGCGACCGGTCCCGCAAGGAGACCCTGGTAGGATATGGATTCCGACTGCCGTCGGCCCTGGATAACCGGCCCCTGACCTTTGACGAATTCAACGCCAAGGCGGAGCGGGCCGCGATGGTCTATGTTTCCGCCACGCCGGCGGGCTACGAGTTCAACCGGGCCGGGGACGCCGTAGTGGAACAGGTGGTCCGGCCCACCGGACTGATCGATCCCCGCATTGAGGTCCGTTCCGCGACCAGCCAGGTGGACGACCTTTTTGATGAAATCCGGAAGCGGGCCGACTGTCAGGAACGGGTACTGGTCACCACCCTGACCAAGCGGATGGCCGAAGATTTGACCGATTATTACGCCGATCTGGGGATCAAGACCAAATACCTTCATTCCGAAATCAAGACCATCGAGCGCATGGAGCTGATCCAGCAATTGCGGCGGGGGGAGATCGACGTGCTGATCGGCATCAACCTGCTGCGCGAAGGGCTGGATATCCCGGAAGTCTCCCTGGTGGCGGTGCTGGACGCGGACAAGGAGGGGTTCCTCCGGTCGGAACGATCCCTGGTCCAGACCTTCGGCCGGGCCGCCCGGAACATCAACGGCACCGTCATCCTTTACGCCGATAGGGTGACCGACTCCATGATGCGCGCCATGAATGAAACCAATCGCCGCCGGGAGATCCAGGTTCAATACAATCAGGCTCACCACATCATTCCCCGCACCATTGTCAAGGAGATCGCCACCACTTTCGAGGCCATGTGCGACCTGACCCGGGCTGAAGTGGACGACAAGGTCGGCGAAACGCTGGTAAAGTATGATGCCGCGGGAGATCTGAGCCGCATTCTGTCCGGGTTGGAACGGGAGATGAAGCAGGCGGCCGAGGTCTATGAGTTTGAAAGAGCGGCTGAGATCCGGGACCGGATCAATGAACTGAAAAAACTGATGCTGTTTGATTTTGACAAATGACCCCTAACGAAAAATTGTCCCATACACCATCCGGTCCGGGCGTGTACCTGTTCAAAGACGCCGCCGGCCGGGTCATCTATGTCGGCAAGGCCGCTAACCTGAAAAAGCGGCTATCATCTTATTTTGTTGACCGGAGCCGGCTGACGCCGAAGACGGGCGTGCTGGTGGAACGCATGGCCTCTTTTGACACGGTGGTGACCGCCACGGAAAAAGAGGCGCTGATCCTTGAATCGACCCTGATCAAACGGCACAAGCCCCGCTATAACGTCATTCTAAAGGATGACAAACGCTATCCCGTGCTGCGCCTTGACGTTGCCGGTCAGACGTACCCGGTGCTGGAGATCGTGAGGAAGATCGTCAACGACGGCGCCCTCTATTTCGGACCTTACACATCCTCCCGGTCGGTCCGTGAAACCGTCCGCATGATCGACCGGACCTTTCGGCTCAGGCAGTGCCGGGACATTCGATTCCGGAAACGGGAGCGGCCATGCCTGAATTACCAGATGGGTGTCTGTCTGGCGCCCTGCTGCCGAAACGTTGCCGAAGACGAATACCGGGGAATCGTCCAGGAAGTGGTGCTGTTTTTAAAGGGACGCCGGGCCGACCTGGTGGCGAAGATCAGGGGGGAGATGCTGCAGGCGGCCCGATGCCAGGATTTCGAGCAGGCGGCCCGGTTGCGGGACAAGATGTTCGCGGTGGAAAAAACGCTGGAAAAACAGGTGGCCGTTACCACGGATTTTGCCGACAGGGACGTGATCGGTTTTGCGGAAAACGAGCGGTTTTCAGTTTTTGCCCTGCTGCATGTCCGGGGCGGCTTTCTGGTCGGTACCGGTTCTTTTGTTTTCGACCGGCCCATGACGCCGGAACCGGAGACCGTCAGTTCCTTTGTATTGCAGTATTATGAAAAAAACAGCGTTGTCCCGGAAGAGATCCTGACGGCCGTCTCGCCGGCCGATCCGGATCTGGTGGCCGCCTCCCTGAGTGAATTCAGGGGTAAAAAGGTTGAGTTGATATATCCCAAACGGGGCGAGAAAAAACGGCTCGTTGAGATGGCCGCGGAAAACGCCGGAAAAGAGCTGACCGATCGCATGGCCCAGCTGGAATCCGGTCGGCAGGTGCTGGAACGGCTGCAAAAAAAGTTGCATCTATCCGATCTGCCCGAGGTGATCGAGTGTTTTGACAATTCTCACCTGGCCGGAACGGAAACGGTAGCCGCCATGGCGGTGTTTACTGCCGGGCGGCCGGACAGAAATAAGTACCGGCGCTATCGCCTGCGCTCGGCCGGCAGCGGCGACGATTACGCCTCCATGGCCGAGGTGTTGATCCGCCGGTTCACGCCCGATGCGGAAATCACCGAATGGCCGGATCTGGTTCTGGTGGACGGGGGCAGGGGACAGTTGAGCATCGCCCTGTCGGTGTTCGAATCCCTGGGGCTGGCCGGGCGTTTTGCCGTGGCGGCCATTGCCAAGAAGAAAAAGGAAAAGGGCGAGACCGAGGACAAGATTTATCTGCCCGGCCGGGTCAACCCCGTGAATTTCAAAACGGACGATCCGGCCCTGTTTTTATTGCAGCAGATCAGGGATGAGGCCCACCGGTTCGCGATTTCATATCAGAAGGCCCGCCGGGGCGCCGTTGCCTTTCGATCGGCCCTGGATGGCGTGACCGGGCTCGGCCCGAAGAAAAAGAAAGCGCTGCTGGATCATTTCGGCACCATAGAGAAAATCCGCGGAGCGGATATGAACGAACTGGTCGCGGTGTCGGGGATTTCCGGAAAAATCGCCGCCGAAATCCGACAGGCGCTGCAAACACAGTCCGACAGGCAGATACCTGGAAAATGACATATCGCCAAAGACAAGGAGATCGCATGAGACGCACACCGGAAGTTTCGTGGCTGATTCGTATGGTCATGCTGCTGACAGTGGCAGTGGCCGGCATGATGATCATGTCCGGCCTGGCCGGCTGCACCACCGGAAACGGTAAATCCGGACAGGACAAGGCAGATCCTCCCGGCTGCACGGACGCGGACAAGGACGACTATTACGCCGAGGAGGGATGTGGAACGAGCCTCGACTGCAATGACCTGGACGCGACCATCCATCCCGGCGCGAGGGAACATTGCGTGGATATCGACAATGACTGCGACGGTTTGATCGATGAAGGCTGTACGCCGGAGGTTTGCGGCGACGGCGTCGATAATGACGGTGACGGCGTCGCCGACGAAGAGTGCGCTACCGGGACGTCTTTTGTTTCCGACACCGGCCAGGCGCGGTGCTATGACAGTCTGGGGGCAATGTATCCCTGCCCGTCACAGGGACAGCCGTTCTTTGGCCAGGATGCCTGTTATTCCATGAACAGTACGCCGTTTACCAAACTGGACGCCAACGGGAATGAGCTGCCGGACGACGCGACTGAATGGTCCATGGTAAAAGACAATGTTACCGGACTGGTATGGGAGGTCAAGACCGATGACGGCGGCCTACGGGACCGGGATAATCTGTATGACTGGGAGGATGCCGCCGGCGTGTTTATCGCTCAACTCAATGCCGACCGGTTCGGCGGATATTCGGACTGGCGATTTCCCGCCATAGATGAACTGGATTCCATTGTACGATTTGGGGTTTCTAATCCAGCGATTAACCGGCGTTATTTTCCTAACACCTTACCCGAGTGCTTCTGGTCCTCAACGACTTTCGCGTCAGACGAGACGCTGGCGTGGAGTCTGGGATTCAACGACGGCAGTATCTTCATTGGCAGCAAAGAGGACGGATGCCATGTGCGCGGGGTTCGCGGCGGTCAGTTGATGAGAACATACACGGACAACGGAGACGGAACGGTCACCGCCACTGATAATGGCGTGAGCCTGATGTGGGCCCGGGATTCATTCGTCGAGGCGTCGTCCTGGGAAGACGCCTTGGCCTATTGTGAAAATCTGATCCTGGCCGGTTATTCAGACTGGCGGTTGCCCGATATCAAAGAGCTGAGATCGCTCGTTGATTACGAACGCCATGGGCCCGCTATCGACCTGAATTATTTTCCCGATACGACGTTAGATCCTTACTGGTCTTCCACAACTTATACCGAGTCTCCTGGAGATGCCTGGGTCGTTGGTTTTTACAGCGGCGGCAGCAATGGCGGTGAAGACAAGAACCGGGATGCGTCTAAAGTGCGTGCGGTTCGCGGCGGGCTGGAATAGCTTGCCTCCAATCATTTCGGTAACAGGCGTCATGAGAGCCGGTCCCCGCTGAGGCTATCTGCTCATCGTGGCTCAGGATGAAACCGGCTGTTAAGACGAATCCGGAGAATAAGCCGGAGAAAAGATCGTTGAAATTTTAGTTATGTTTAAATAGGATGAATACATTCAATTCGCCCTGTCGATGGCAAGGAAGTCACCGTATGGTTGATTCCATGATATGGCAGGACAAAAAGGAGAACGTCATGAGGCGCTTATCAGAAATTTTTCATACGATTCATTTTGCCACAATGCTGACCGTTGCGGTTTTTGCGCTGGCGATGCTGACCGGCGTTATCGGTTGCGATACAGGCGGCGGCGGCGTCTCCAGAGAAAATGAGATTGATTATACCTGCACGGACGCGGATTCGGACGGCTACTATGGTCAGGCCGGCTGCGGCACCACCATTGACCCGAACGACAACGACGCGACCATTTATCCCGGCGCCCCGGAAGTATGCGCGGATGGCATTGATAACGACTTCGACGATTACATCGATGAGGGCTGCGCGCCCGGATGCACCGATATCGATAAAGACGGTTATTACGCCGGAGCGGGCTGCGTCACTCCCGTGGACTGTGATGACATGGACGCGGCCGTCCATCCGGGAGGCGGTGATATCTGCGCCGACGATGTGGATAACGATTGTGACGGCTTGATCGATCCCGGTTGCCCGCCTGAAATCTGTGGTGACGGAATTGATAATGACGGCGACCAGTTCATTGACGAGGAGTGCGTTGCCGGAGATTCTTCGGTTCCTGATACCGGCCAGAGCGTCTGCTACGGATATAATGAAAGAATCTTCCCCTGTCCCGTCGCGGGAGAGGCTTTTTACGGGCAGGATGCCTGCTATCGTTTTGATGGCTCCGCCTATACCAAACTGGACGACAGCGCTGGCGAACTGCCCGATGACACTCCGGTCTGGGCCATGGTCAAAGACAATGTGACCGGACTGATTTGGGAACTCAAGACCGACAACGGGAACCTTCAGGACAAAGATTTTACCTATACCTGGAATGACGCTCAGGAGTTTATCCTTGATCTTAATCGCAATAATTTCGGCGGGTATTCGGACTGGCGGTTGCCGACCGTCAATGAACTGGCTTATATCGTGAATTACGGCGCCTATGGCCCGGCCATTGACCGGTCTTATTTCCCCAACACCATCAATGGCCAGTACTGGACCGCCATACCATACGCGACCGATGATACCCTGGCCTGGCGCATTGATTTTTATGACGGTGGGCCGGTCGTTTCAGCAAAAGAGGAACTTTGTTATGTACGCGCGGTCCGCGGACGGACCGACGCCCCGTCCTTCCGGGACAACGGCAACAACACCGTCACCGATAACGTTACCGGACTGATGTGGACGAAATTTCCGACGGATACCATGTCCTGGCAGGAGGGGTTGGCCTACTGCGAAAATCTGACGCTGGCGGGGTATTCGGACTGGCGGCTGCCGAATATCAAGGAGCTGAGATCGATTGTCGATTATACCGTCGAACTCCCGTCCATTGACCTGGATTTTTTTCCAGAAACCATAGGATCAGCCTACTGGTCGTCTACGACTTATCACGTTGAGCGGACGCGGGTTTGGGTGATTGGTTTTTATTCCGGCGTCGGGGGCGGCACGCCCAAGGGAATGGGCAGCAATGTCCGTGCGGTTCGGGATTTGTGATTTTGTCGGCCCGGTATCAAGTTGACCCGCGTCGGTTGCGCCGGAAGAATTGTCCTGATCAAGCCGTTCACCGTGCCGATGACGACGAACGACGGGAGACGCCATCCGTTTCCCGGGCAGGCATGCCGTGCCGCCGGTACGCTTGCCCGGGTGACGGATGGATCGGGGCGGGGGCGCCCTTAAGATAGTTTTTTCAGTGTTTCAACCAGTTCCTGAACCGCCCTGGCGGAGGCCTGCAGGCCTTCGTTTTCTTCGGGTGTCAGTTTGATCTCGATAACCTTTTCAACGCCGTTGCTTCCCAGCTTGACCGGCACGCCGATAAACAGCCCCTTGATGCCGTATTCACCCTCCAGAAGAACCGCGCAGGGCAGAATTTTTTTTCTGTTTTTTACTATGGATTCGGCCATTTCCACCGCGGCCGAAGCCGGGGCGTAGAAGGCGCTGCCGGTTTTCAGCAGCCCGACGATTTCCGCTCCCCCGTTCCGGGTACGTTCGATCAGACGATCGATAGTCGGTTTGTCCAGCAGTTCCGTAATGGGAATCCCGGCCACGGTGGAATACCGGGGCAGGGGCACCATGGTGTCGCCGTGGCCGCCGAGCACAAAGGCGTGAGTGTTTTCCACCGAGACGTCGAGTTCCCTGGCGATGAACGTCCGGAAACGGGCGGAATCCAGAACGCCGGCCATGCCGATAACGCGGTTTTTGGGAAAACCGCTGGCGTCATACGCCACGTGGCACATGGCGTCCAGCGGGTTGCTGACCACGATCAGGATCGCGTTCGGGGAGTATTGGGCGACCTGACGGGTCACTTCCCGGATGATTTTCGCGTTGGTGCTGATCAGATCGTCTCTGCTCATGCCCGGCTTTCTGGGAATCCCGGCGGTTATAATAACGATATCCGAGTTTCTGGAAAGTTCATAATCGTTGCTTCCTGCAACCTGGGCGTCGTGTTTTTCGATCGGGGCCGCTTCGGCCAGATCCAGTGCCTTGCCCTGGGGCAGCCCTTCGGCGATATCGATCAGTACGACATCTCCGATCTGTTTTTCAGCCAGCCGCTGGGCGGTTGTCGCCCCCACATTTCCCGCACCGATTACCGTGATTTTCTTTTCCATTGTGTTTTGCCAAGTCCTTTTTCGTTAATGAGGTTTAAAAACAGTTTTGAATTATCCGTATTTTAGGCGGCAGATTCCTGATGTCAATCAAAACCTTATCAAGTCAGATCGTTTTTATTGTATAAAAAGATAGTTACCTGAAAACGTTAAAAAATGTTTTTTGTTTTCGATAAAATTCGTTGACATTTTTTCCGATTTTATGGCATGTAACCTTTTTTGTCCATCAGCAATGATGAGGGTCGTCTCAATGAGGAGGATGTCCAGATGATAGTAGCTGAACGAAAACCGTTTGAAGAAATCGAAGCGTTTATCAAAAATTACCGGAAGGTGCTGACCGTGGGATGCGCCACCTGCGTAACGGTCTGCCTGACGGGTGGCGAAAAAGAGGTCGGAATATTGAACGCGGAATTGGCCATCAGCGCCCGGCAACAGGGTCGCTCCGCGGAATTCGGCGCGGCCACCGTGCAGCGGCAGTGCGATATGGAATTTCTTGCCGAGCTGGATGACCTGGTACCGCAACACGACGCCCTGCTCTCCATGGCCTGCGGCGCCGGCATTCAATTCCTTGCCGAAAGATATCCCGGGATCCCCGTGTTCCCGGCCGTCAACACCAATTTCATCGGCGTCAACCGGGATGCCGGCTGGTACGAGGAAAAATGCCGCGCCTGCGGTAATTGCCAGCTGGGCCTGACGGGCGGAATCTGCCCGGTGACCATGTGCGCCAAATCCCTTTTCAACGGCCCCTGCGGCGGCACCAACAATGAGAGCTGTGAAATCAGCAAGGATCAGCCATGCGCCTGGTTCATGATTTATCAGCGCCTTAACGCACAAAATCGTCTGGAAAATATTCTGAAGTTGAATCCGGTAAATGACTGGAGAAACACCAAACCGCAGACGCTCATTCAGTCGGGATACAGAGAGCGTAAGGTTTTTTTTGAAGAAAGGTAATTTTCCCGGGAAAGAAGGACATTATGAAATCTGATAGCAGACTGGAGAAAATACTTCGTGCGGGCCATTTCGCGTTTACCGGTGAACTCGGTCCTCCCCGGGGCGCTAATGTAGAAGCGTTGCGAAAGAAAGCCTCGCACCTGAAAGGCATGGTGGACATGGTCAATGTCACCGACAACCAGACGGCGGTCGTCCGGATGTCGAGTTTTGCCGCCTCGCTGATCGCCATTACGGAAGGGCTGGAGCCCAACTTCCAGATGGTCTGCCGGGATCGTAACCGGCTGGCCATGCAGGCGGATATCCTCGGCGCCTATGCCCATGGAATTCACAATATTCTATGCCTGTCCGGCGACCACATGCAGTTCGGCGACCACCCCCAGGCCAAGGGCGTTTTTGACATTGATTCCATGCAACTGGTTAACACCATTAGAATGATGCGGGATGAAGGCAAGTTCTTGAGCGGTCAGGAAATCGACGTGCCGCCCCGCATGTTTATCGGCGCTGCCGCCAATCCCTTTGCCAGACCTCACGAATGGCGGGTGCATCGTCTGGCGAAAAAAGTCGCCGCCGGAGCCGATTTTATTCAGACCCAGTGTGTGTTCAACATGAAGCGGATGCGGGAATGGGTCAAGCAGGCCAATGACATGGGGCTGACCGAAAAGGTGTTTATTCTGGCCGGCGTTACCCCCATGAAAAGCCTCGGTATGGCCAGGTACATGAAGCTGAACGTGCCGGGCATGGATGTCCCGGATGAAATTATCAACCGGCTCAAGGGCGTGCCCAAAAACGAACAGGCCAACGAGGGGATCAAGATCGCCTGCGAGCAGATCGCGGAATTCAGGGAGATGAAAGGCGTCGCCGGCGTTCATCTGATGGCGATTGAATGGGAGCACAAGGTTCCTGAAATTGCGGAAAGGGCCGGCGTCCTTCCGAGGCCGGAAGTTTAATGTTAGCTTAAGAATTGTATCTTCGGATAATTTGAATACAAGGAGCTTGAGAACGGATATGGCAGGAAAAAATGTGGCAATTATCGGTGGCGGGACCGCGGGGCTGGCGGCGGCCAGGGCACTGTCAGGATCCGGTGTGGGCGTCCATATAATCGAGAAGACGAATTTTCTGGGTGGGCACGCCATCGGTTATACCTGCAAGGCGACGGATGAATGCATGCAGTGCGGCGCATGCAGCGTGGAGCAACTGCTCAAGGATGTCGGCAGCGACAAAAAAGCATCGGTGCACCTTTTCTCCGAGATCGAAAAAGTCAATTACAAAGAGAATTTTGCGATCACGTTGAAAAAAGGCCCGCAGTATATTGATCCGGAAAAATGCAATAACTGCGGCGTCTGTTATGAAAAATCCCCGGTAAAGGGGGCGGTGCTGCGGGGATATTCCAAAAACAATAATCCCCTGTACGCCCTGAATCCGGACATGATTGGCGAATGCAAACCGCTGGTGAAGCTTTGCCCGAAAAAGGCCATCCACCTTGATGCCAAAGCGTCCACCAAAACCGTAAAAGCGGACGCGGTCATCGTGGCGACGGGTTTCGCCCCCTTTGATGCGTCCAAAAAAGGGACCTATGGCTACGGGAAATTTCCCAACGTCATCAGCGGGCTGGATATGGAGCGGATCAAGCGGGAAAAAGGCGCTCTGGTCCGTCCTTCGGACGGGCTTCCGGCGAAAAAGATCGCTTTTATTCAATGCGTCGGCAGCCGGGACGAGCGGCTCGGCAATCTCTGGTGCTCCCGGGTCTGCTGTTCGTATGCCCTGCGGTCGGCCCGTTCCGTGAAACATCGTTTTCCCGATACGGACGTTACCGTCTTTTATATGGATATCCAGAACATCGGCAAGGAATTCCCGGTTTTTTATGAAGCCTGTCACAATAACTTCCGGTTTGTCCGAAGCATACCGGTGGATGTTTTCCCCGGAGACAACGACAACTTGTCCATCCGTTTTTATGATGAGGATGGCACGGCCGCGAAACCATTGGAGATGAGCGAACCGGCGGCCGCAGAGGGTGCAACCCCGCAAGCCGCGGCGGGCAAGGCCGCGTATAATATGTTTGATCTCCTGGTGCTGTCCATTGGCATTACGCCCAATCCGGACAACCTGGTTCTCGCGGATTTGTTCGGCCTGGCCGTGGATCAGGACGGATTTTTTAAATTGTCAGGGGAGATCGACGCGACCCGGACGAAGAAAAAGGGCGTTTTTGTGGCCGGAACCGCGCATCAGCCGAAAACAATCGAAGCTTCCATTGCCCAGGCGATCAAGGCGGCAGGGGAAGCCATGAAATATCTGGGAGAATAGTATTATGGAAAAAATCAGCATGAATACCGACGTCCTGGTCATCGGCGGGAATTTAACCGGGGACGGTACGGCCGTCACCCTTGCTGCCGCAGGGTACCGGGTCCTGCTGGCCAAACAGAGCGGCAAAGCCGATAACCAGCCGGCCGCGTTGCTGGGCGTCAGTGATGAAGCCCGGGCTGAATGGCAGAAGCTCGCCGGCCGGGCCGCGTCCAGCAAACATGTCGAAATTCTTGATAACGTCCGGCTGACCCGGGCCGCCGGCGTGTGCGGTGATTTTACCGTCCAGCTGGCCGGCGATAACGGCGTCTGTACCGACAGGAAAATCGGCGCCATTGTTGTGGCTACGGATTTAAAAGCCGATTCCATGCATCAGGAATACGGGCTGGAACTTTCCGGCAATGTTCTTTCGCTTTCCCAGATGGAAACCCGTATCGGGGAAGGAAAAGTCAAGGACCAGAGCGTCGGTTTTCTGGTCGGACTCAAGCACAACAGTGATCCCATCACCATGAAACGTATTTTCCGGGCCGTCCTGTCGGTCATGGAAGGCGGGGGCAGCGCTTCCGTCTACGTGAATGACATCAAGTTGACGGATAACGGCCTGGACCGGATGTACAAGGAGGGCCGGGATAAGGGCGCTGTTTATTTCAAGATGAAGCAGGCTCCCGCGATCAATGGCACCAGCGTTTCATTCGATGACGTGGTTCTGGGACGGCCGGTCGTGGCCACCCATGACCTGCTGGTGGTGGATGAAAAAAATCATACCGACGCGGAAAACGATTCATTATCGGATGTCCTCGGTCTGCACATGACGCCTTCGGGTTATCTGCAGAAGGATAACGTCCATCGCTTTCCCGCCCGTTCCAACCGCAAGGGGATTTATGTGGTCGGCGGTGCCCGCCTGACGCAGACGCTGACCGGTTGCGTCACCGATGTGTCCGCGGTCGTTCAGGAACTGAAGACGCTGTTTAACGCGGCACTGCCTTCGGACCGGATAGCCGTCGTCGACCGGGAAAAATGCGCCATCTGCCTGACCTGCTACCGGTGCTGTCCTCACGGCGCCATTTACTGGGAAGACAAGGCGGTTGTGTCGCCGGTGGCCTGCCAGGGCTGCGGCATCTGTGCCAGTGAATGTCCCAATGACGCCATTCAACTGTTGTCTTTTACGGATGACGAGATGAACACGGCGATCCGGCAGGCGGCGCGAAAAACCAGCGGCGCCATTATTGCCTTCTGCTGCGAAAATTCGGCCGCGGAAGCAGCCGAAGCGGCCGGCCGCTTCGGCCTATCGCTGCCGGAAAAACTTTCCATCATCAAAGTTCCCTGCGCCGGGAAGGTCGATCTTCATTATATTCTGTCCGCCTTTGCCGAAGGAGCTGGAGGGGTGCTTGTCGCCGCCTGCCATAACGGCAACTGTAAGTCTGAATATGGCAGCAATTACGCCAAGTGGCGGGTGAATGAGGCGTTCCGGATGCTGGATGAAACCGGCGTCGACAAGAGCCGGCTGGCCTTTGTGACCATGGCTTCCAATATGGCCGGCGATTTTGTCAAGGCTGCCGACGCGCTGGCCGCGAAAGGGACCGGAAATTAGTTTTTTACCTGTCCATTTTCGGTCGGCGATATCTATATATTGACAATAAATATTCATCGTTGGTAATATACCTTTCGTTTGTGGCAAAGGGGATGTGCCGGGGACCGAACTTTATGTAATACTGATGATTTAGAGGATTCTGCGTAAAGATGCGGGATAAAATCAAATCACTCTTGCAGCAGGCTGAACTGTACCGCTCCCAGGGTCTGTATAATGAATCCCGGGCGACGTATGACCGTGTCAAGAAAATCATTCAGAAAAGCAAACAGCTTCCCAACCGGGAGAAACTGCTTAAGAATATTTCCAAAAAAATAGAGAAAGTCCAAAGCAGTATCGTCAGGGTGGAAGGTGTTTCCGACAACCCCCAGATGTCGGCCGAAGTCAATCAGCTGATTCGAAAACTTTTTTCGCAGTCAGCCGAAAATGATGAGCATGCCGCCGCCCTGGAGGGGGCCGTTGCCCTGGCCAAATTCGGTCAGTATAACGACGCCATCGCCGAATTCCGCCGGTTGCTGGAGGTAGACACCCAGCGGGTTCAGGCCGCCAAGAATATTCTGCGATGCCTCATCGCCTATAAATCTTCCGACGAAGCCTTTTCACAACTTACCGAATGGAAGAATGATAATCTTTTTTCGGAAGATGAACTAAAAAAAGTAAAGGCGTTTTTTGAGGATATTCTTGACAAGAAATGGGATGAAAAGGGCGCCGCGCGTTCCGAGGCACTAACCGGCGGCGGCGGCGTGGATGAAAACGATTTTCTGGATATCAGCGCAGTTGCCATAACACTCGCCAACGGAGACCAGCTGGAACTTGACGTGAGCTTTCAATCCGGTAATGTCGTCAGCCTGATTATCGACAAGTCCGAGGAGGAGCGCATCAAGGATCTGGAAGAGGGTACCCGGCTGGACGATGTCCATTTTTATTCTCCCATCGCTATCTTCCGGGGATCCGGTACGGTTGCTTCCAAAACCAGGATTTCCTCCGGCCCCAAAGAAGGGGATTACAGCATGGATATAAAGATTGACAGCCTGTAATCTCTTTATTACTATCAAAATTAATAAAAAAAACATTTTATTTTTTTGCAGACCGTTGTAAATATGTTATATTTACACCCGATGGACTGATATGGTGATTATTTATCGCTGACAACGGTTTTCTCTGGCAAAGGTCGCTGATACTGCTATGGCTGTTTTTAATATAAATAAACGGGAAATCGAATGTAAAATTGTTTATTACGGTCCGGGTCGGGGAGGGAAAACCACCAATCTTGAATATATTTTCAAGGCGTACAAAAAGCAGGTCAAGGGCGAAATGGTGTCCATCGATACCGAAGGCGACCGGACACTGTTTTTCGATTTCCTTCCCATGGAGCTGGGCAAGATAAAAGGCTGTGATGTGCGGGTGCAGCTGTTCACCGTTCCCGGCCAGGTCCAGTACAGCTCCACTCGAAAACTTGTTTTAAAAGGCGCCGACGGTGTTGTTTTTGTCGCCGATTCCATGGAAATCCGTCGGGAAAAGAACATGCTTTCATTAAAGGACCTGCAGAACAATTTAAAAGAATACGGCCTTAGCATTTTTAAACTTCCGCTGGTGCTTCAATATAATAAACGCGATCTGGCCAAAGACAATATTCCCATTATGTCGATTGAGCAGATGGAAAAAGACCTCAACCGCCAGTTGAAAGTTCCCACTTTTGAAGCCAGTGCTTTGAATGGTGACGGGGTTGGGCAGACTTTACAGGCCTGCATGCGACTAACGCTGCAATATCTGCAAAAGCAGTTAAAATGGGCGGATCAAGCATAACGAGACCGGATCATGAAAAGCAGTGTCGTTTTTTCCGGCGATTTGGGATATCTTAATCTGGGTGAGTTGATTCAACTCATCGGATCCAACGGCAGCACCGGTACGCTTCGTATTATCAGCAAGTATGTCGAAACCCCCGGGTTGATCCATTTCAAGGACGGCAACCCTATCGAAGCCAAAGCCATGGAGAAAACCGGAGTAGACGCGCTTTATTCCCTGTTCGGATGGATGGAAGGCGAATTTGAATTTGTCAAGGAGCCGGTTCCGGGCAAAGGTTCCATTAAGAAGAGCCGGATGGAAATCATCCTGGACGGGCTGCGGCTTCTGGACGACGGGAACATTGAGGTCAAGGGCGCGGTCAGCATTGACACAGACGGGAAAAGCGCCGAAAAGGATTACCTGCCCGTAATCAAGGGCCCGATGATCGACTACATGGATGTGGTCGCCGAAGAGGAATACCAGGACGGGCAGCCGATTGTGCACGAGGGGAAACACGGCGCCTGGATGTGGGTTATCCTGGAGGGGAAAATAAAAATCTGTAAAGAGACCGGTGGCGAGCTGGTTCCATTATTGAAACTGGGCGCCGGATCGTTTATCGGCAATCTGTCCTCCCTGGGGGCTGAGGGATATGTCCGGAGCGCTACCGCGGTGGCCGCGGATCGTGTCATTCTCGGGGTTCTGGACCGCCAGCGGTTGAATCATGAATATTCGGCGCTGTCTTTGGATTTCAGAAAAATTATCACCAGCATGGATAACCGGTTGAAGCAGGTTACCGAACTGGCCTCCACCAGCAAAGTTAAGATGATGGAAATGAAGCAGGTCTCCAAGGACAAGAAGCTGATCGTCAAGGAAGGCGGGAAGCAGGACAAGCTGCTTACCATTGTTCAGGGAAACGCCTATATCGTCAAACAGTTTACCAAGGGAGACCTGTTGCTTTGCGAATTGAAAAAAGATGATTTCTTCGGACCGCTGCCGTTTCTGAATATCGGGCACGAACCGGCTTCTGCGGCGGTTTACGGAACGGATGATCTTGAGACGAAACCAATGAGCATGGAAGCCATAATGGAAGAACACGGCAGGATGTCCGGCACCATGGCCAATATGATTGACAATTTTGCCAATTTTATAGCGGCTACCACCGGCATCGCGCTGAATATTTATCAGAAATAAAACATTATACACAGGTTGTTCGCCATGACATTGCATCATCGAAAACATGAGCGGGTAAATTCTTTGAATTTATTGTCCTATTCTTGCTTCAATGACGCCCGGGAAACGGTCGCCCAGGGTATGGGCCGAACGCTTAACGTCAGTGAAGGCGGAATCCTGCTGGAAACCCACGTGCAGATCGAGCCGCAATACGCGGTTTGTCTGTCCATCGGTTTCCAGGAAGAGGTGACGGATGTCATGGGCAAAATCGTTTACAGCAAAAAAGGAGATAACGACCGCTGGCAGTCCGGCATCGAGTTCCTCAACCCGGACGCTGACGCCCGGCGCATCATTAAAAAATACATCGAGGCGTTTACCCGGCATCAGACGGCCTCTGACAAGACGGAGTAGTAGATCAATGAAGGCGGTATACCAAACCGATTTTCCCGGCCTGCCCCTTTTAAAAAGAGGCAAGGTCCGCGATGTTTATGACCTGGGCGACAAACTGCTGATCGTCGCCACCGACCGGCTGTCGGCCTTTGACGTGGTCATGCCCGATCCGGTCCCGGAAAAGGGCAAAATTCTTACCCAGATTTCTCTTTTCTGGTTTGAGCAGATGAAGGATCTGGTCGGCAATCACCTGATTTCCAGCCGGGTCGAAGACTATCCCGAGATCTGCCGGCCTTACGCCGATGTCCTGGCCGGAAGAAGCATGCTGGTGAAAAAAGCCCGTCCGCTGGCCATCGAATGCGTCGTTCGGGGTTATATCTCCGGTTCCGGCTGGAATGATTACCGGAAAAACGGAAGCGTTTGCGGCATCGCCCTGCCTGCCGGCCTGCGCGAATCTGACCGCCTGCCCGAGCCTCTTTTCACGCCATCCACCAAGGCCGATGCCGGCGAGCATGATGTCAACATCTCTTTTGAAGAGGCCGTCGCCCTGGCCGGAAAAGACGCCGCCGAAGCCGCCCGCGACTTAAGCCTGGCGGTTTACCGCCGGGGCGTATCCATCGCGGAAAAACGCGGTATCATCATTGCCGACACCAAATTCGAATTCGGCTACGTCAATGACGAGTTGATTCTGATCGACGAGATCCTGACGCCGGATTCATCCCGATTCTGGCCCATGGAAAAATACCGGCCGGGAGGGGCACAGGAAAGTTTCGACAAGCAGTTCGTGCGGGACTACCTGCTCTCTCTGGACTGGGATAAAACCCCGCCGGCGCCGTCCCTGCCGGAAGATGTCATCAGGATTACTCAAAGCAAGTACCAGGAGGCTTTGAGGCTGCTGACCCGCTGATACGGCCATGTTCCCATTTTCAGAAGATGTGGTGAGCCTCGCCGATATTCTGCCCGATGACCGGACGTACCTGATTACCACGGAAAAAGACAAGGACGATACCTGCCTGGAACGGTCCATCGCCCAGGTCGGTCTCCTGTCCCCGCCGATTCTTCAACCCGCGGGCGAGGGCGTCTGTCGTGTGGTGACAGGCTTCCGGCGCCTGGCCGTCCTCCGCCGCCTGAATTTTTCCAAAGCCCCCTGCCGTCTGGTGAATCCGGCAACAGACGCACTGGCCTGCCTGAAGATCGCCATTGCCGATAACGCCTGGCAGCGTTCGCTAAATACCGGCGAACAGTCCCGGGCGGTCTATAAACTCCGCCGGTTAATCGACGACCCTAAAGACCTTCGCCCTGTGGCGGCTTCGCTCGGTCTGCCGTCGTCACCCGACGCCATTGATAAATTACTGGCGATTCATGCCCTGCCTGAGGCTGTCTTTAATCTTGTTGCCGCAGGCAGCCTGGCGTTTTCCACGGGCCTGTCTCTGGCGGCCATGGCTGAACCGGAGGTTCTGGAACTGGCCGGACTTTTCACCGATCTGAAACTGGGCGTAAACCGGCAGCGGGAGGCGCTGCTGCTCATTCAGGAGATCACGGCTGTCGAAGGGATTTCATGCCTGGATCTGCTTGTCGATATCCGACGCCAGGCCGTGGTCAACGAACCGGGAGCCGACCGCGGACTGCGCTGCGATCAGCTTTTCCGTTATCTTCACCGGCGCCGCTTTCCTCACCTTTCCCGGGCCGAAGAGGAATTCGCCGAAAAAGTCAGGGCGCTAAAACCCGGACCCCGGGCAAAACTTTCGCCTCCCGCCGATTTTGAAGGCCCGGATTATACCCTTTCTCTGACTTTCAGAAACCGGAAAGACTTAGACGCTCATCTGGCCCTCCTGCGGCGGATCATAGACGGCGATCTGATCAGCGGGGAAAAATGAAAGGCCTGTTACTGCTGATGCAGACGGGTATGGGATCTTAACTGGTTGATCAGCCGCTTCAGATCTTTGATCGAACTGTGAGTCTGCTCGGAAGAGGCCGAGGTGTCGTGAGCGGTCAAACGGATGGTGGACAGGATTCCATTTAGTTTTTCATTGGCCTGGGCCTGCTCGGCCGTCATGGCTTCAATGGTTTCCAGGTCGCGGACGGCGGCCTCGTTGGCCCTGGCAATTTCCTCAAACTGAGCCGTCATCTGCTTCATGGCGTTTTTGCCGTCTCCCACGGATTGTTCGCCCGCCCGGGCATAGGTGATGGACATGGCCACGGATTCCTGGATTCGCTCAATATTTTTGCGGATGCGCTTGGCGGACTTGCCGGTGTCCTGGGCCAGTTGCCTGATCTCTTCGGCGACCATCCCGAAGCGCCTGCCCGCTTCCCCGGATTTAATGGCTTCGATTCCGGCGTTCAGGGAAAGAATATTGGTTTTTCCGCTGATTTTCTTGATGGCCTCAACGATGCCGTCGATTTCCTGGGACTGCTGCTTCAGCAACGTTACGGCTCTGGCGATATGTTCCATTTTACCGGCGATTTCCTCCAGCCGAACGCCGGTCTCGGTCAGGCGCTGCCGCGCTTCACGGGTGTTGTCGCGGGTCTGGGCGCTGCTTCGGGCCACATCCGCCGCATTCTCGGCGATCTGCCGGGCGGTTTCCGCGATTTTCCGTCCGCTTTCCTCGGCGTTCTCGGTGGCGGCCGCCTGCTGAATGCTGCCCAGGGCGTGCTGATCGGCGATAGAGACCAGTTCCTGCGACAGAGGGTTGAGAATATCCACGGCTTCCCCGATGCTGTTGATCAGCAGTTCATTCTTCTTTAAATGGGTCAGCAGTGTGTCGGTCATGCGGTTGAACGAGGCGCCCAGCTCGGCGAATTCATCATTACTGATGATGGCAATGGTTTCGTTGAAACGGCCGTTCTTTATCCGCTCCGCGACCCCCGCGAACATTTTCAGCGGGCGGGTCATGGCGTCGGCGGCGGCATAGGCCACGACCAGGGACAGCAGGGAACCGATCAGAATGATGCCGATAAAAAGCAGTTTCAGACTGCCCATCCGCGACAGGAAGAACGCCGAGGATTTGATGCGAGTGTCTTCCGAGCCCCGGGCCTTGTCTGTCAGCAGGGAAGCGGCTTCCACCGGGAGAAGGGCTTCGATCTGCTGCATGTTGTCGATAACGGTGGTGACCCGGTTGTAACCGATGATGGCGCTGTATCCGGTGATGCCGATGACCATCACGACGACGATAATGACGAATTTAACCCGCAAGGGTACGCCGATGCCGGCCGAGCGTGCCAGATCAAAACCGGGAATGTCCTTCATGGTTTCCATGGCCGGTTGGATGGCCCAGTCGGTGCCGGCCTGGGACATGGGAATGGTGAGCAGCCCGGCGATGATGCCTGCCAGAAAACCGTAAACCATAATATGCGGCGGCCAGTGCGGGTAAATCTGGCGGATGATCCAGACGCCGCCGCCGCCGCCGATAATATATGCCGGGAAGGAGAGGCCGGACAGAAAATAGGACAGGTTGATGCAGCGGTCCTGGGCCAGGGCAAGGAGTCCGTCTTCCGGTGAAGATCCGTTTTCAATTTTCCGAAGCAGCAGCAGAACGGGTTTGAGAAAATAGCCGGTGATGACGATATAGGCGATAATCAGGGCGACGGCCAGGGGCAGGGGATAGAGCAGCATGGCCGCAAATTCGCGGACAGAAGGCGCCATGACGAAAAAGATGAGAAATTCAATACCCAGGATGTGGAAGGTAACGGCGGCCAGGATAACCGTCAACACCCGGGTCATAAATTTTTTTGAATTCATCTGCTGTGATAACCCATTATTTTTTCTACTTAACTATATAATCCGGGCAAAGTTGTCAAGACCGAATCAATTCCCGGGGGGAATTAAGTGGATCAGCCGGTGCGGACGGTTGATCTTTTTTGTTTATGCCAACCGAACCCGGGTCGGGAGGTCGGCTGCCCCTTGCCTGGGCGGTTAAGGAAATATCGGATAAGTACGGGTAAGTGCTTGACTTGCGGCCGGAGTTCGTAATAGTCTGCGCCTTGTCGGTGTTTATCAACTGGAACAGAACTGTATAAGGAGGAGCGACATGTCGTATCAGAATTTAGTCATTGAAATTAATAATTACGTAGCCACCGTGATGATCAACCATCCGCCGGTCAATTCCGTTAACCTGGCGACCATTCAAGATATTGAAAAGGCGTTTGATGAGCTCGAAGCCAGCAAAGACGTGCGGGTGATCATTCTCACCGGCGCCGGAGACAAGTCCTTTTCGGCCGGGTTCGACGTCAGCGACGCGGGCAATGCCGCCAAAGCCGGCGAAGAGGGCCAACGGGTCTGGACCAAGATTTTCCGGTACACCAAGCCGGTCATCGCCGCCGTCAACGGGTTCGCCTTCGGCGGCGGCTGTGAACTGGCCATGGCCTGCCATTTCCGGCTGATGTCCGACGCGCCCAAGGCCAAGATCGGCCTGACCGAACTGAACCTGGGTATTATCCCCGGTTGGGGCGGCACCCAGCGCATGACCGTTCTGCTGGGCCGATCCAAGGCCCTGGACCTGATCCTGTTCAGCAAGCGCTTAAGCGCCGCCGAAGCCCTGGAAATCGGCCTGGTCGACAAGGTCTGCCCGGCCGACAAGCTGATGGAAGAGGCCCGGGCCATGGCGGAAAAACTGATCAACCGTCCGCCCCTGGGCGTGGCCAGCGTACTCAAAGCCATTGCCACCGGCATTGACTGGGGCTTTGACAAGGGCCTCCAGACCGAACTGGAAGGCACCAACCGGGTCTCCCGATCCGCCGACGCCATGGAAGGGTTCCTGGCCTTCATGCAGAAACGCGATCCGGTATTTAAGGGGGAGTAAATTCGAATAACCTTGGCGAGGCTTTTGCCAAAAAAAACATAGGTAGCTGAGTGTGATCCATCGCCTGTTATGTTGCGATGGATCACACTCTTTCCCATCCTCTTTTTCTTTTTCCTTCCGATATTTTTTGCTATGGTTTTCTTATGCCCATCTTTTACCGCAATGATCAGGGTTAATATATAATGCACCGATAACTCATCGGACGAGACTCTGGTATATGAAAAGCACCCCAATAAGCCCGAACAATATCAAAAATCAGTATATTATCGAAGCGCGAAAAGGGTGGCGCATTATTGATCTCCACGAATTGTATCAGTACCGTGATCTATTCTGGTTTTTTGTTTGGCGTGATATTAAGGTTCTGTACAAACAAACTGTATTAGGCTTTTTGTGGGCGATTATCCGGCCGGTTTTTTCCATGATCATTTTTTCTGTTGTCTTTGGACGGTTGGCTAAAATCCCCAGCGACGGGGTGCCGTATCCGGTTTTCACCTATGTGGCCTTGATCCCCTGGACCTATTTTTCTACGTCGTTTACGAATTCCGCCCAAAGCTTGGTGGCAAACGCCAATATGATTACCAAAGTCTATTTCCCTCGACTGGTTGTTCCGATGACGCCTGTGCTGGCCGGACTGGTGGATTTTGTAATATCGTTCGGTATTCTTGCGGTGTTAATGGCTTGGTACGGTATTGCGCCTTCGGTATATGTTCTGTTTTTACCTGCATTGATTTTTGTAATGATGTTGACTGCGGCGGGTACTGGCATGTGGTTGTCTGCCATGGCCATTCAGTTCAGGGATGTACGCCATGCCATGTCCTTTCTCGTGCAGTTGCTGATGTATTCAGCTCCTGTTGTATGGCCAGTATCCCTTATACCAGACAAGTACCGGTTGCTTTATGGCCTCTATCCAATGGTCGGTGTCATTGAAGGGTTTCGTTCGACCCTGCTTGGCTCAAGGCCCATGCCGTGGGACCTCATTACTGTGGGGGCAGTCAGTGCTTCATGCATTGCGTTGTCCGGTGCATTTTATTTTTGCCGTATGGAACGCATCTTTGCCGATGTAGCATAAATAGAGATTCATTCGAATGCCCGATTCAGCCATTATAGTAGAAGGACTTTCTAAGCGTTACCGTATCGGTACAAAGGAAAAAAGCAGCGATACGTTCGGTGGTGCTATGACTAAATGGTTGAAAACGCCTTTCTCGAATCTGAAAAAGCTGAAAGATCTGATAAGGTTCGAAACCAGTTCATCCGAGGCGCTTGATGTTATCTGGGCATTAAAAGATGTATCATTTAAGGTCAAGCAAGGTGAGGTAATCGGAATTATCGGACGAAACGGGGCAGGAAAGAGTACCCTGTTGAAAATTTTGTCCCGTATTACAGAACCGACTTCAGGCCGGGCTCTTATTAACGGCCGTGTGTCTAGCCTGCTGGAGGTGGGGACGGGGTTCCATCAGGAATTGACCGGCAGGGAGAATGTTTATCTGAATGGCACTATCCTGGGTATGTCAAAAAAAGAGATCGACCGGAAATTTGACGAAATCGTGGCCTTTTCCGAAGTAGAGGCGTTCCTTGATACGCCTGTTAAACGTTACTCTTCAGGGATGAAGGTTCGTCTCGCGTTTGCTGTGGCAGCCCACCTAGAACCGGAAATTTTGTTAATCGATGAAGTTCTTGCCGTGGGGGATGCCTCTTTCCAGAAAAAATGTTTGGGTAAAATGGGGGCTGTGGCTACGGAAGGACGAACCGTACTTTTTGTCAGTCATAATATGGGAGCGGTACAACAACTGTGCAAACGGTGCTTTCTTTTTAAATCAGGCAGCTTGTCTGTTGTTGGTGAATCGAATGATGTAATTGAAAAATATATAAGAGATGCGTCCAATCAAGATAGCAATTTACCTGAAAGATGGGTGAGAAGTGGGTCTGGGAGGGTCCGTATCCGTTCTATTGAACTGTTAAATGATCAAAACCATGAATGCAAAACCTTTTTTATGGGACAAAATGTCAGGGTTAAAATATCGGGAAATTCCGCAGAACCAAACCTTTCGTTCACAGTGGGGTTACAAATTGTCACGCAAACCGAAATTTCGGTAATATATGCTTATGATCAATTTAAAGAGTTCCAAACAACTGATGAAAATATTTTTTCATTCCAGGCCAACATCCCCAATGTACAGTTAATGCCGGGATTGTATTATCTCAATATCTGGATTGGGCGTTCAGGGTTGGAAGAGTTCGATTACGTTAAATATGTTGCTCCATTTACTGTTTTACAAAGCGACAAGATCAATATAACTCAGACCATTAACCAGCGGGAACATGGCCTCACTTATGGTGAGTTGATAACAATAGAAGAAGATTATTCCGATATCCCATGAAAGGCTCAAAATATTGGGGCAGACCATTTTGATGAATCATTTAAGAAAAAAGACGATCTGGTAAATCAGAAAAACGATGGCGGATGTGTTTATCCGATCTCATTAAATGTAAAATGATAAAAAAAGTAAAAAAATATATATATAAATTTAAGTATAGTTTAATGTTTATTAAATATCTATATTTACATTATAAATATAGAAATTTTACAATGATACCGTTGAATTTTTTTATCGGAAATTTAAAGATATGCTATAGATACAGAAAGTTAAGTGGTGTAATAGTCGAATGCGGTGTGTGGAAAGGAGGCATGATAGCCGCAATTTCAGAAATAATTAAAGATAATAAATACTATTTATTTGATAGTTTCGAAGGCCTTCCCAAAGCAAAGGAAATTGATGGTAAAGCAGCAATCAAGTGGCAAATTAATAAACAATCAAAATTGTATTTTGATAATTGTAAAGCAAGTGTAAATGATGCAGAAATCGCTATGAAGTTAGCAAAAGCAAAAGATTATGAAATTCAAAAAGGTTGGTTCAAAGATACGTTATATAAGTTTAATGAGAAAATTGCAGTGCTACGATTAGACGGTGATTGGTACGAATCAACGACAGAGTGTTTAGAAAATCTTTTTGATAAAGTTGTAAAAGGAGGAGTAATAATAATTGATGATTATTATACTTGGGATGGTTGCTCAAGAGCAGTGCATGATTATCTTTCCAAGAACAATTTAGCTAATAAAATATTCGCTTCACCAGAAGGTGTTTGCTATATAATAAAGTGAAGTATTTTATGAAAGGCTTATATATATATGATAAAATTTAATCGGTTAGGCATTAGTTCACCGTTACTTGCAGAAGGAAAGTTCTATTCGGTTACTTCCGTATGCCTTGGTCCATCTGCCGATTAGGGCCTCTAATCCGTGAGCGATACTCGAAGCATGAATTGTATCTTGTGTGGATCAGAGAATACGGTTGTTGTTGATACGATACCGGTACAAAGAATCATTGAAGGGTGGGAATCCAGTTATCATATAGATGTTTCTGATGATTTTGTCGAATCGGACCGCATTAACTTATATCTCTGTCAACGTTGCAACCTGAAGTTTTATATTCCTTTGGTAACCGGCTCTGAATCTCTCTATTCGCAGCTACAGGATTTCGACTGGTATTATATGAAGGATAAATGGGAGCACCGTGTTGTTTCCAGAGAGATCAAACAGGGTGATAGAGTGCTGGAAATCGGTTGCGGATCCGGCCATTTCATTAAAAAACTTATATCCCAAAAGATCGATGCTACAGGGATCGAATTAAATTCTAATGCTGTGGAAGAGGCTAAGCAATTAGGGCTACCGGTATTTTTAGAGGAGTTAATTGATTTTTCAAAAGGGATGAGTTGTAAGTTTGATGTTGTTTGCAATTTTCAAATACTTGAGCATAGTGATGACCCCAAAGCCTTTATTGAGACATGTATTGGGTTGTTAAAACCATCGGGGCGGTTATGGATCTGTGTGCCGAACAGTGCCGGATTTATAAGACTTGCAGATAATGATTTATTAAATCAGCCACCTCATCACGTTACTCGTTGGTCTAAATCTGTTTTTAGATATTTAGAGACACAGTATCCGGTAAAAATAAAAAGAATTCTATACGAACCATTAGCGTCTTATCATCTAGAATGGTATATAAATTTACAATTATCGCGACTCCCACTACCTAAAGTTTTGAAACGGTATATTTATATTGGTACTCGCAAGATAGGACTTCCTATCGCTCAACATTCAAAAATATACAGAATCCTGAGTGGGCATACTATTTGTGTATGCTATGAGAAGAATGAAGTTATTACATATTAATTTTTCTGATAACGGAGGAGGAGCAGCTAATGCGGCATATCGGTTGCATAGGGGACTATGTGATTTACCCGCAGAGTCTTCCATGATGGTGGCCCTTAAGCGGACTTCTGATCCAACCGTTCATGAATTCTCTCCATCCAGGAAACCGACAAGACGGTTTTATAGATATATTCGTCGAAAGATGATTGCCCAAAGTCTTAATAAGGATATCAGATCTAGGCTGTCGGGATATGAGGCTTTTAGTGACTGCCGCACGTCGTTCGGTACCGAATTGTTAGGACAAATTAATAAGCCGGATATCATAAACCTGCATTGGGTTGCTAATTTTTTGGATTATTCGAGTTTTTTTACATCGGTTGCACTGACCACCATACCGGTTGTCTGGACACTGCATGATATGAATCCGTTTACTGGTGGCTGTCATTACGATATCGGTTGTGGAAAGTATGAAGAAAATTGTGGGGCCTGTCCGCAACTTGGGTCGAATGATCCAAACGATATATCATATAAAATTTGGAGGCGGAAACATACTTTATTCGAAAAGATATGTCCGGAATTGTTTACGATTGTGACACCAAGCCAATGGTTGGCAGAAAAATCTCGAGCAAGCAGTCTATTGCAAAAATTCCCCGTGAAAGTGATTCCAAACGGTTTAGATATAAAAGAATTTGCACCTCGTGATAAAAAAATATCACGAAAAACGCTTGGTCTTCCACCAGATGCCAAGGTGATTCTGTTTATTTCCGATGTGGTTGGAAATAAACGAAAAGGATTTATTTATTTAAATAAGGCCTTGACCGAGATGCAACATCTAGAAAATTTATTTTTAATGATCTCCGGAAGGGAAGGCGAAACGATAAATACAACAATTCCATATCGCTATCTTGGGCGTATTGCTGACAGCAGAATGCTTTCAATGGTTTATAGCGCCGCCGATGTGTTTGTTGTCCCTTCCCTACAGGATAATCTCCCCAATACTGTACTTGAATCTATGGCATGCGGAACTCCTGTGGTAGGTTTTAAGGTCGGGGGGCTTCCCGATATGGTACGGTACGGTGAGACAGGGGTGTTGGCGGAACCTGAAAACGTTGATAGCTTGAGGAATGCAATTGTTCATTTGATAACCTGTCCGGATATATTAGCGGTAATGTCCGTAAATTGTCGTAAGGTCGTTGTTGAAGAGTACTCCCAGTCTGTTCAAGCACTCAAATACATGGCTTTGTATCGCCATCTGATTGATTTAAAACAATCCCAAAGGGATAAGAATGCATTCTCCTTCAACGGATGAATTAGTATTACCGATGTCTGATAAGTCTGGTTGGCCTTGGACAAAGGAGACTGTTCCTCTGCCTGATGGTTCTCCTTGGCCAAAAATTACTATTGTAACACCAAGCTTTAATCAGGGCGAGTACATTGAAGAGACCATACGATCGGTATTGCTGCAGGGATATCCCAATCTCGAATACATCATTATTGACGGCGGATCCACCGATGACTCGGTCGCCATCATCAAAAAATATGAGCCCTGGCTGACGTTTTGGACCAGCGGGCCGGACCAAGGACAGAGCCAAGCTATTAATAAAGGGTTTGAACACGCCACGGGTAATATTTTAGGCTATATCAACAGTGATGATCTCTATGAGCCGGGGGCTTTGTTTGTTGCAGCCGAAAGTTTTTCCGGTCAGACGGGAATCCATTTGCTGGCTGGTCAGTGCGTTGTATTTAACGACCAGGGGGTAAAAAGAATTTTTCAACCATGGTGGCCAGCCAAGCCGGCATATTATGTCTCCCGGACGTATAGCTCCACATTTGCCCAGCCGGCTTCATTCTGGAGCCGGTCCGCTTTCCAGGAGCTGGGCGGTTTTGATGAAACGCTGCACTGCTGTTTTGACAGAGAGTTTTTTCTGAGAATGGGTTTGGCTGGAATAAAGCCGATGTTCATCTCTCAGGTGCTGGCCCGGTTCCGGGAGCACAACGCCAGTAAAAGCATGACCCGGGAGATCTCTTTCCACAGGGAATCCCTGGCGATCCTTGATAAACACGCAACCGCCTGCGGGATTTCCGAAGGGCATAAGCGGCGTATCGCCCGTCGCCTGCGGATGGAAATCGATTATATTAACGTGTTTGATAATTGGCGCAATCATGGCCGACTGGCGGCTCTGGTTGATTTTTCCAGGATGATCCGGCGCTTTCCACCGGCTCTATGTGAGCGGAAGATACTGGGGCAGGCCCGGCGCTTATTGTTTTTTCGGAAGAAGAGTGTGGCAGAACTGGTCCTTGGGACAGATATCAGAGAGACGAAACATGACGCCGTCTGACCGGAGCCATCATTATATCTTGATGATCGCATATCTGTTCCCGCCTTTGGGCGGATCCGGAGCCATTCGTCCCTTGAAACTGGCTAAATATCTGCCGGATTATGGTTGGATACCGGTTGTTCATACGGTTAAGAATCCCGACTGGTACTATGCCAGAGACCCGGATCTGATCCGCGAGCTACCGGAGGATGTCGTCATTACCAGGAGTCATATGTTTAAATCCTCCTGGATTTATTCCGCGCTCAATCCCTTGCGCAGCCGTGTCATGGATCGTTTCATCAGAAGATTCCTGTTGCATCCGGATAGTCAGGTCGGCTGGCTGCCGTTGGCCTGTCTGACGGCCTTGAAACTGGTAAAACGGTATCCAATAAAAGCTATTTACTCCACCTCGGGGCCGTTAACCAACCATTTGATCGCTCAATTTGTCAAATCCCGGACCGGTCTGCCTTGGGTGGCTGAGTTTCGGGATGAATGGCTGGAAGACCCGGCCCTGAATCTGCCGACCCGGCATCATTACCGTATGCATTATCATCTGGAACAGGGCATTGTCCGTAAAGCCGACAGGGTGGTGGTGATGGCGCCGGCTTTCGGCGATTTTTTAGCAAAGCATGTTACCGACACCGAAAAGTTTTTATGGTTGCCGGCAGGTTATGATGCGGCTGAGTTTGTCATGCCTCAGCCTTCCAAACAGTCAACGGTTTTCCGTCTGGTGTTCACCGGGCTTTTTTACAACAGTTTCCGGCCCAATTCTTTGCTGGCAGCCGTCAACCGTTTAATTTCCCAGGGCGACATACCACGGGAAAAAATCCGTATTTGTTTTGTGGGGGCTAATACTATCGCTGATCTGGATGTCCCCGATGACTATAGGGTATGTGAATTTACAGGTTTTCTAAGCCGGGTCAAAGCCCTTGAACAATTGGCCCGGGCCGATATGGCCCTGCTGCTTCTCAGTCGGGAACGGGGCAGCGGGGTGATCCCCAGCAAACTTTTTGATTACCTGGCAGCGGGTCGACCCATATTGGCGCTGGTGCCTCCAGAGGGGGCGGCCGCAGGGCTGATCCGAGATACCCGAGCCGGAGAAGTAGTGGACTTTAACGATCAGGCCGGCATTCAATCGGCTGTCAGCCGTTATTTTCATCAATGGCTCAAAGACGGGCGTGTATTGACAGAGACTGATCCGGAAGTTGTTCAACAGTATACCCTGAAAAGTCTGGTGAAGACATTGGCTGATCATTTAGATCAATTGGCACGGAAATGACGTTACCGGTGATTGATTATCGGAAACACCGGGCAGGCAGACAGTCGCTTGTTGAATACTGGCGTCTGGTCCGCCTGACCATTGGTACCGCTGTATTTAATGCTGTCCGCATCGGCCACAAAATGGTCTTGGCCCTGGGGCCGGTTCGTCCATTGGAGATGGATCGCCTGGTAGTGGTCGGTTTCGGAGGCATTGGTAATCATATTTTGCTGCTGCCGGCCTTATCAGCTATAAAAAATGCTCATCCGCATGTGCTTTTGCATCTGGCCGCGGCATCACAGATTTGTGCCGACCTGATGGCTGAAGATCCCAACGTGGACGAATGTTCGGTTCTGGATCCGGGGTGGTTACGGTCTTTCCGTTTGTGCCTGAAGGCCGGTCGGATGCTGGCTGCCATACACCCGTCAGCGGTATTGGTGGCCGCCGGAGCCGACCCGGTTAGAGGAAGCGTTATGACGATGCTCTCCCATGCCTCGATACGGGTGGGCGAAGACTGGCGGGGACGGGCGATGTTTTATACTCATGCGGCACCGGTTGACCCCAACCTATCGGAACTGAGGCGAAATATAAGACTGGCCGGTTTGGTGGGGGGCGGCGAAGGGCCTGGGCGGCCTTGTCTGATGCTGAAGGACGAGGAAAAGAACTCCGCCCGGCGGTTGATGCATGATCTGACCGGAGGGAAAACGGCAAAAATACTGGGCGTTCATGCCGGATCAAGTTCGGAGCAGTCATGGAAGCGGTGGGGGCTTGATCGTTTCATCGCCACCGTTCGTATTGTTCTGGATCGCACCGACATGGCCGCAGTGTTTTTTTTGGGTCCGGATGAAACGGATTTAAAGCAATCAATTGAATCTGCCCGGCTGGCACGAACTTCTGTTTTCCCTTGCTTGAATGGTATCAGGGTAGCAGCGGCTTTAATCGGGTGTTGCGACCTGTTTCTTTCAAATGACAGTGGCTTGCGCCACCTGGCCTCAGCGCAGGGCCTTCCGACAATCACTGTTTTCGGTCCCACCAGTGAGATTAAAAATGCCACGGATAACGCATCAGATGCGATTATTGTCGAAGATGTGGTTCAGTGTCGCCCCTGTCATTACACCCGCTGGTTTCTTGCTTGTGGAAACAGTATGCCCTGTTTGACGCGGGTTTCACCAGAACGTGTGGCGGAAGCGGTTGTAAAGACTTTAAGTGACCAATAAATATTCATGATAAGAGTATAACGGATTGAAAATAATACACAAAATTATCAACCGGCTATACAATGAAGTCCTGCTGCGACTGGAGACCGTTGAGGATAAAATTCGCCGGCACGGAGGAACGGTAGGGGAGCAGGTATTTATCGGCAAGGACGTTTTGATTGATTACGACTTTGCTTTTTTGCTAGATATTGGCCGAGGTGCCGTTCTGTCCGCAAGGACGGTTATTGAACTACACGATTCATCAATACCCAATGCCCTGGGCAAGGGGCCTAATCGTGTCGGTCGAGTGATTATCGGTGAAAGAGCATATATTGGTGTTGGGACCGTTATTTTGCCAGGAAGCAGTATCGGAAGGGGCGCGATTATAGGCGCTTGTTCTTTGATTAACAGGGATATACCCGAAGGGCAGGTTTGGGCTGGGGTCCCGGCCCGATATCTGTGCACAGTCGAGGAACTTTTAGAAAAACGCAAACATCAAAGCAGCTCATTGACCGCTGATTTTGACTGGATGGGGGAAATCGAAAAAACCGAAACTGATTATTTAACCGTCAAAGCGGATTTTATTGAGCGGGTTAAACGATTTTTCTATTCCAGATCCTGAATCATTTCATCATCAGTCAGAACGTATCAAATATGTTTCCAAGGGGTTTTCCCGGAGATAACTTAAACATCACAATACGAATTCGTTTGCCAGAGAATCGAAATGAATTTTAAGCGGAGCATAATATTAATCGTTTTGTTGTTGACCTTTCTGATAACCAGAGTCATCTATCTGCTATCTCCGGCCGGCCGGATCGGGATTCATGATGAAGCGGTATTCGGCCTCATGGCCATCAACATCATGGACTTAAAAGAATTCCCCATCTACTGCTGGGAAGCTCACTATGCCAGTGCGCTGGTATCCTATATAGGCGCCGTTATCTTCAAACTGTTCGGCATCGGATTCGTCCAGATCAGAAGCGGCATGCTTATTTTTAGCATCTTGGCAATTATTTTTATGGAACGAATTTATGAAAAACTGTTTGGCCGGATGAATGCTTTCCTTTGCGTTCTTTTCTATATATTTTGCCCCTATGTCATTCTTCATCATACCATGGGCGCTTACGGTGGGTATGGTGAATTGGTTTTTGGTATGGCGCTGGTCATTTATTCGAGCTGGCGGATCAACGAACATGTCGGCCGTGAGGGGTTTGGCCGAGTCCTGTTTTTTTCCGGATTTGCCGCCGGATTTTTTCTGCAAATAATTTTTTTGATCATTCCTGTCATCATCGCTTTTATTTTTACTTCGTTATACCGAAGATTCGAGGATATTCGCTGGAAGGGGATATCTGTTTTTACCGCCGGTTTTATTATCGGGTTATCGCCATTGATCGTTTATAATTTTTTATTCCCCCTCAAAACTTTTTTAAGGGCCGGCGGGAGAAGTCTGGGGGTCGGCCGTAATGCAATGATAAAGCCTACCGCAGAGATCGTCCTATGCGCCATTCAGCAAAAGCTCGCTTACTTAAAGTGGTGGGTACTTCATCTGCCTTATAACCTTTCCACCTTTTTATATCCTTTTCAAAAACCGAGTCCTATTTCAAATATGGTCGGAATATTCCTGATAGCCTCACTTCTGTTATTTATTATCGTTGCGTTACGGGATAAAAGAAACGACATCCCGCGTTTTTATTTTCGACAGTTTGCGTTTTCAGTGGTGCTGTTGTTTTTTTTCCATTGGGGCGTGGGATTGAACCATGACCGACATTTCATGCCCTTGTTGCTGGTTTGGCCAGTAATTCTTTTTTATTTTAAAGATATTATTTTAAAAGGTCGAGGCCTTGTGTTGTCTTTGATTCCGTTGTTCATCATTGCCAATGTTATGGGGTGGAATTCCGAATTCCGAAAATCCGTATTTGATCCGTATCCGGCAGCCAAGTTTTTATCCTCGAATCATCTGATGAATTTCTATGGGTCATACGATACAACTTATTCGATTATGTTCGCATCGGGTGGCGTTCTGAATGGCGCTCCCTATCTGATACCCGACGGGATCGTGTTGCGGGACAGGAAAATTGATATTACGGAGAAAGTTCGATCTAGTCCCGAACCGGCTTTTATTTTTGCCGATTATGAGCATAACCTGGAAAAAATATTTATCCGATATTTAGCGGACAGTCATGTTGAGTATTTTCAAAATAATGTGGGGAATGCCACGATTTTTTATCGTCTGAATAAGAAGGTAAATCCATATGTAAAAAAAGAGTGGGAAACGGGATTCGAAATAACAGAATAGCGCATAGTAAGAAAAACTTCTGGGCCCTTTCAAAAATTGGAAATGATTTTAGGTTATTCTTTTACTCTTTCTGTGCAAATAGAACAAAATTATCCCCATCGTCTACATCGTTTTTATTCTGAGATAAAGATTCAAGCCTTTTTAATGAACTTATCTTTGATTCAGCCAAGTGAAGATAATATGGGATTGGTATTATTCGAGATGCCGCCGATTTTATCAGATTGTATGTATGCTCAAAAATTGGCCAGGCGAAACTCGATTGGAGCATAATTTTAATACGTTTCCTGTAGCCGATTTTTTGTTGATCATCTATTTTACCACCATAAAAAAAAATATCTTTCAGGTGAAAGCCAGATTGAGTCAGTAGCTGAGATAAATTACTTACAGAGAAAAGAGATATGTGATAAGGATTGAAGCCTTTCCAGGCGCTGCCTTCAATGCCAATTTTTTTCGAGCCGCCATTTGGAGTATCGATGATCAGCATACCGCCCGGTTTTACGATTTTCTGTAAATGCCGGATAAATAAGACCGGGTCTGGAACATGTTCAATAATATCGATGGCAAGAACCAGAGGATAGGGCTCAAAGGCACCTGGTGATTGAATATATTGGTCTATCGTGCCATGGAACGTATCTACATGAAGTTTTTCAACCGCATACCTGGCAGCCTCGGCCGATATTTCAATACCTTTGACCTCCCAACCCATTTTTTGCATGATTGATAGTAAATATCCCTTGGCGCTTCCAATCTCAAGTACTCGTTTTTCGGATATTTTATTTTCAATCCTGCGGATAGTTCGGTTATAAATGTGTACCGAACGATTGAATTCATCGATTGCCGGTCTCTTAAAGAAATAATAATTATTATCATATAATTGCTTGAGTTGCTCTTCAGGAATTCTAGGCGAATTAAACAACAGACCGCAACCCTTGCATTCTCGAATACAAAAGTCTCCGGGATAGTTATGCTCGGGATATCGAATTCGAAACCTTTCATGGTTTTCTTCCGAACCGCATATTAGGCAGGGCATATTCACTGTCATTTTCAATGGAGCACACCCATCCGTTTTTATTTTCTGCCAATATTCTGACTGATATCTTGTTAAGATTATGTATACCGACTTTACTGATTCATAGGAAGAATCGGTTGTAAATAACCAAAATTTAAGTTAGTTATGACGAGAAAAAGTTTTCTTTGGTCCGCATATTTTATAAGGGAATCATAAAAGAGTGGAAAAACAAAATTGATGTTTATATAAATCAAATGGTTATGTTAATAGATCAAAAGAGTTTCTTTTTTTAAAACTATAGCAGGGAAAAGATTTCTTGTACAACTATTAAAAGCCCTAATGAATAATACAAAACTATCATTTCACCTTTTCGCCTACTGGCATGATCCCCTCTGGAAACATTTCGTCGGCGCCAGCGTCAAGATCTGGGATCTGGCCTGGAACCTGGCCCAGACGGGAAGCGAGGTGACGCTTTTTCTGCCGAAGTATGGTTTCGCCGAGAAGAAACCGCCCTTTACCGTCATTGAGATCCCCCTGTTGAATGTGCCGGGCCTGCGTTCAGTTTCCTATAACCTTTTTTTGCTTCTGTCTCTGATCCACCGACGAAGGACGCTGCCGGATGTTGTTTATCTGCGAAGAACATCACTGATAGTCCCGCTGTTGTATGCGAAAATGAAGAAAGCCCGGTTTTACCTGGAAGTAAATGACGACCCGTTTGCCGGCCGCCGGGGTGAGGGAGGGCAAGCCCGATCCCGCCTGCGGTCTCTGCTTTCGGAATTTCTGGACCGGATCAATATCCGTCACGCCGACCGTTGCTTTGTAATCTCAGAAGCGGTGATTACAAAGATCGGAAAGCAGATGCCGGCCATGCCTCCGGGGAAGATGGTCGTCATGCCCAGCGGCGCCAATACCGATTTGATGCGACCCGCGGACAGGCATGCGTCTTGCCGAACCGTTGGTTTGGAGGAGAACCTTCGTTACGTCGGTTTTGTGGGGACCCTGCTTGCTCACCAGGGCGTAGGAAGGTTGATAGAAGCCGCGTCGGAGATTGTTGAGACCGTTCCGGCGGCACGGTTTCTGATTGTCGGCGACGGCCCCATGAGGCGGGTGTGGGCGGAAATGGTCGAAGCGATGGGCTTGGAACGTTATTTCATTTTTACCGGAGAAATCGAGTATGAAGCGCTCCCGCACTGGATCAATGCCATGGATGTCTGCGTGGCGCCGTATCATCGTGACGCGGGTTTGAGATCACCTGTCAAAATGTTTGACTACCTGGCCTGCGGCAGACCGGTGGTCGCTTCGGACGTGCCCGGCATTACCGGCATATTCCGGAACGCGCCCCTGGTGACCCTGGTGCAGCCGGATTCGCCTACGGCATTGGCCGAGGCGGTGATCCGCATCCTGTCGCAGCCCGGCGAACCGGACATGGATCAACGGATGGCAGCCCATCAGTGGATCCGGGACCGGTTCGACCGGCGGATGATGGCCAGGATGGTGGCGGACGAAGCGGTAAGGCAGTGCGCAAACCAATGACATTGACAGCTCCGATGACAACCGTGCTTCACGTGATCGGTTCCGGCGGCCCGGGCGGTGGCGAGCGGCACCTGCTCGACCTGATCCGTTATTCCTCGCGGGCTTACCGTCATGTTACGGTAATCCCTTATGCCGGATACCTGAACCGGGAGATGGAAGCCGCCGGCCATCGGTATCAAATCATCCCTATGCCGCGGCAGCCGTCTCCGGCGGCCCTCATCCACCTCTGCCGCCTCTGCCGGGAGGCCGGGGCGGATGTGATCCACTCCCACGGGTTTCGGGCTAATTTTTACGGCCGCCTGGCAGCGCTGCTGACCCGACGGCCTCATGTGGTCACCATTCATGTTTCTCTTTTTGATTACCGGGATACGCCGCCTGCCCTCCGGCGGTTCTACCGGATTATTGAATCATGGTCATCCCGCATAACCCGGCGCTTTATCTGCGTTTCCGAAGCTATGGCCGCGGACACCCGGAAGCTAGGCATCAGTCCGGACAAAATCATTGTCATTTATAACGGCATCGACCCGGTGCGTTTCTCCCGCGCTTTTGATGTCGAAGCGATAAAAATGAAGCTGGGTATAACTGGCCGCTCTCCGGTGATCGGTACGGTGGGCCGTCTGGTCCCGGAAAAGGGGCAGGTGCATCTGATCCGGGCACTGCCTCTTCTCAAACCCGCATTCCCGGATCTGGTCTGCCTGTTCGCCGGAGAGGGGCCGTTGCTGGAAGATCTGAAACGGGAGGCAATGACCGCGGGCGTGGCGGACATTTGCCGGTTTACTGGTTCGGTCGATGAAATTGAAGAGATCTATGCCGTCCTGGACCTTTTTGTCCTGCCGTCGGTGAGAGAGCCTTTTGGCCTGTCGGCCCTGGAGGCCATGGCCTCAGGCGTCGCGGTTCTGGCCACGAATTCCGGAGGACCGGCGGAATATATCCGCCCCGGAATCAACGGCCTGCTGGTGCCTCCCGAAGACCCGTCGGCAATGGCGGAGGCGGCCGGACGTATCCTGTCCGCCTCCGATTCGCGGAAGAAGATAGCCGGGCAGGGGCACCGGACGGTTCTCGAACGTTTTGACATCAGGACTACGGTCGCGTCAACAGAGACGGTGTATGATTCCCTTAAAGGACTGGCCCCGGGACGATCCGGCCTGGCTGGCGTCTGCTGACACGCGGTAATGACGAGTCCGTCCGTATTATGCTATACTCCCTCAAAGGATTCTTTTGAAATATAGTTGCTTCAGGCGGGGAACCGGAGTTGAATCTTCTCTTTGTGGCGGATGCGTCCATCAGCAATGCCGGCAGCGGTACGGAGCGTGTCCTTTTCGAACAGGCCACACGTATGGCGGCCAGGAGCCATTCCGTCCATCTGATGACCCGATGGATCCCGGAAATCCATGGGTCGGAGCACCAGACCATATCCGGCGTCACCGAATGGCGATACCGGGCGGATCCGAAACATCCCTTGGGCTTTTTCGCCGACACCATCAAAAACGGCGGACGCCTGTTCCGGTCGTTGCATCAGGACATCGGTTTTGATTGTATCTTTTTGCATCAACCCTTATCCGCCATGGCCGTTCTGTTTACCGGAAGGACCGGCATAAGAAAAATCTACACCTGTCATTCCCTGTGGCATGAGGAATATCTTTCCAGGAACGCCGCGCCACCCGGCATGTTCGGGCGTCTGGCCATTCAGGTAATGGCTCGGGTCAGGAAACGGTTGGAGAAGACGGCTCTGGACGGTGCTGATCGGATCGTGACCTTAAGTGCTTATACCGGTAAAAAATTGCGGCACAGTCATGGGGTCCCGGACGAAAAAATATCGGTTATTCCCGGTGGTGTAGATTGTACTCGTTTCCGGCCGGCTGATGACAAAGCAGCCATCAGGGGTAGGCTGGGTCTGCCCGAAAACCGGGTCATCCTGTTTACTTTGCGGAACCTGGAGCCCCGCATGGGACTCTCCGTGTTGCTGCGCGCCATGGAAATTGTTCTGCGACGGTCGAAGGATGTGCATCTGGTGATCGGCGGCGAGGGGCCTTTGAAGCGGGCACTGGTACGGCAGGCGGAAGAAACCGGACTGACGCCGCACGTTCTCTTCACCGGTTTTATCCAAGAAGAGGATCTGCCCGACTATTACCGCATGGCGGACCTTTTTATCCTTCCGACCCAAGACCTGGAAGGGTTCGGCCTGGTTACCCTGGAAGCCATGGCGTCCGGTACGCCCGTTTTGGGAACGCCCGTCGGCGGTACCCTGGAGATTCTCGAATCGTTTGATCGTGATTTGCTGTTCGACGATATTTCCGAAGAAGCCATGGCCCGGCTGATCATTGAAAAAACCGGTTGTGTCAGAAAAACGCCCGGCGCTTACGAAGTACTCCGGCTCAAAACCCGTGCCTTTGTCGAGGACAATTATTCCTGGGAAAAAAATATCGACGCCATGCTGGCCCTGGCAATCGGGAGGGATTGAAATGATGACGGATCGGGTTTCGGTCATGCACATCATCACCCGGATGGACATGGGCGGTTCGGCGCAGAACACGCTGCTGACCTGCCTGGGTCTGGACCGGAAGAGATATCGGGTGATCCTGGTCACCGGCCTGTCCCGGGAGTCACGGATGACGCCGGCGGAGACGGAATCGGTAGAATCCGGTCTGGAGAAAGCCCGGCGGCAGGGCGTGGAAATCATCCGCCTGCCCGCGCTGGTTCGAAGCGTCCATCCCCTATATGATGTCGACGCCATGCTACAATTATGGCGGATCATCCGGCGGGAGAAACCGGACATCGTTCACACCCATACTTCCAAGGCCGGCATCCTGGGCCGATGGGCCGCCTGGCTGGCGCGGACACCGGTGATTGTCCATACGCCTCATGGCCATGTGTTTTACGGTCATTTCGCCGCTCTTTTTTCAAAGCTGTTTTTGTTGACGGAAAGACTTACCGCCCCTATAACGCATCATCTGGTGGCCCTGACCCGGGGAGAAAGGGACGACTATTTATCCTTGCGCCTTTTTGCCGATGACCGCATGCGTATCATTCACAGCGGGGTGGATATTGACGCCTTCCTTGCGGCGCCAGGCGATGACCCCGGAATTCGCCGGGAACTGGGGATCCCGGAAAGGGCGGCCGTGGTCGGCACCGTGGGCTGGCTGCAGTCCGTCAAGAACCCCGCGGGCCTGCTTGAGGCCATGATACCGCTGCTGAGATCCCGGCCGGACCTGTATCTGGTGTTTGTGGGCAAGGGCGACCTGGAATCGGACCTGAAGCAAAAAGCCGCTGAAGCGGGCGTTGACGTGAAGGTGGTGCTGGCCGGCTGGCGTCGGGATATCCCCGCAGTGATGCGGGCGTTTGACGTGTTTGTCCTGCCGTCCCTGAACGAGGGTATGGGCAGGGTGGTGGTGGAAGCCATGGCATCCGGCAGGCCGGTAGTGGCCTCAAACGTCGGCGGCATACCGGACATGGTCCGTAATGGAGACAACGGTTTTCTGGTCGATCCCCGGGATCCCGGCGCCCTGCGCGCCGCCATCGTAAAATTGCTTGACAGTCACGCCCTGCGCGTCGCCCTTGGGGAGAAGGGGCGGGAGACAGCGCTTCGCTTCTCGCTTGCCGTCATGATATCCAAGATTAACGCCCTTTATGAATCCGCCATGAGGGACCGGCCATGATCGCCGCCGTTCATCAGCCGCAATATTTTCCCTGGCTCGGCTATTACGATAAGATGGCCAAAGCCGATGTTTTCTGCTATCTTGATAACGTTCAATACAAAAAGAACGAGTGGCAGAACCGGAACCGGATTAAGTCCGTTGGCGGGTGGCAGTGGCTGACCGTTCCCGTGACTTACCGGTTTCCCCAGAGAATCAACCAGGTTAAAATCGACCGGAAAACGCCGTGGGGAAAAAAACATATTCAGGCCCTGACGACCTGCTACCGGCGTGCACCGTTTTTTGATGAGTATATGAGCCTTTTTGAACCCATATTGCGATCTGACCCGGAACGCCTTTCCGAATTGAATATCGCTCTGGCCGAAGCGCTGCGCCGGGCACTGGGGATCGAAACGAAAACGGTGATCGCTTCGGAATTGGCGCCCCTGAGGGAAGAGCCCACCGACCGGCTGATCGATATCTGCCGGGAACTTGGAGCGGACACTTATCTGGCCGGCCGGGGAGGCGCCAATTACATGGATCTGTCCCGGTTTAACGACAGCGGTATCCGGGTGGTGTTTCAGGCATTTGATCATCCGGTCTATCCTCAATTGTACGGCGATTTTGTGGCCAACCTGTCGGCGGTCGACCTGCTCTTCAACCGCGGTCCGGACAGTCTGGCGGTGATCAGAGGGGAAGGAGAATAATGGATAAACGAATGAATATCCTGGCCATCGGCGCTCATCCCGATGACATCGAGTTCGGCTGCGGGGGAACCCTGCTAAAATACGGTATCCGGGGGCACAAGATATATCTGCTGATCATGTCCAAGGGTGACAGGGGCGGAGACATGGACGTCCGCATGGCCGAACAGACGGCGTCGGCGCAAATCATGAATGCCAGCGGCCTGTTCTGGGGCAACGCCGAAGATACGCGCCTGGCGGTCGACCTGGATACGATCCAGTATATCGAGGGCATCATGTCCGTGGTGAAACCGGATTTTATTTTCTGCCACTACCATGACGACACCCATCAGGATCACCGCCACCTGGCCCAGATCGTTATTTCAGCCACCCGTTATGTCCGGAATGTCATGTTTTACGAGGGGCCGACTACTCAGCGGTTTGACCCTTCGGTTTTTGTTGATATCAGCGAGACTATCGACAAAAAGAGAGACCTGCTCAAGGCCCACCAATCCCAGGTGGCCAGGACCAATATCGAAGGTCTGTCCATTCTGGATATCGCCAACGCCGGAGCGGTTTTCCGGGGGATCCAGGGCCGGGTGAAATACGCCGAAGCCTTCAGCCCGTTACGGCTGTTTATCAACATTTAAGGTGTTCAGGATTATCGGCCGACATCATGAATGTCATCCCTCATTCACGTCCCACCCTGGGAGAGGCGGAAGCCGCGGCTGTCCACCGGGTGGTGCTGTCCGGTCAGATTGCCCAGGGCCGGATGGTAGAGCGTCTGGAAAGAGATTTTGCGGAGGCATTCAGGCTGGGCCATGCCGCGGCCGTGAACTCGGGAACAGCGGGACTGCATCTGGCCCTGCTGGCCCTAGGGATCGGTCCGGGCGACCAGGTGATCATTCCCTCTTATGTCTGCACGGCAGTGTTGAACGCGGTTTATCATGCCGGCGCGGAACCGGTTCTGGCAGACATCGATCCGGACACGTTCAACATGGATTCTCGCGATGCTGCCGGCAGGGTAACATCTCGGACCCGGGCGATAATCGTTCCTCATATGTTCGGTGCGCCGGCTGACCTGGACGGACTGCTGGCCATCGGCATTCCCCTGATCGAGGATTGTGCCCAGGCTGTGGGCGCCCTCTATCATGGCCGACCCCTGGGCGCGTTTGGCGGCGCGGCTGTTTTTTCCTTTTACGCCACCAAGATGATGACAACCGGTGAGGGCGGTCTGGTCGCGTCCCGGGATCAGAAAATTATCGAGCGGATTGTGGATTTGCGAAATTATGACAACCGGACGGATTACCGCGTTCGTTTCAATTACAAGATGACCGACCTTCAGGCCGCCATGGGCCTGTCCCAATTGGGGAAGCTGGAAACGTTTATCATCAGAAGGCAGGAGATAGCAGGCCGCTATAATGAGGCCCTGTGTCATTTCCGCGTCATCCTGCCGCCGGACACGCCCGGCCGGATTTACTTCCGCTATGTTGTCCGGGTACCGGATGACGCCGGCCCGTGGATCGACCGCCTTGCCCGGCGCGGTATCACCTGTGCCCGGCCCGTGTTCCGGCCGCTTCATCACTATTTGAACCTGACGGGATATGAGCAATCGGACGCGGCCTGGCGCACGGCGCTGTCCATCCCGATCTATCCCTCATTGACGGATCAGGAAGCAGATACCGTCATCGCCGCCCTGAAAGAATGTCTGGAGGAAATGGAGTCATGACGGAAAGGTCGGGAAACAGCAAGTGGAAAGGGTTGCTTTATGGAACGGCCGTTCTTCTGACGGGAGCGTTGCTGCTGCCGTCTGCCTCCATAACATTCGCTTTGCATGGCGCTCGCTGGGCCTATATCCTGATTCTTTCCGCCGGGATCTCCTTCTGCCTGACGCCGGTTTGTATGCGGGTGGCCCGCCGGTTCAACATCCTCGACCTGCCGGACGGACGCAAACGTCACGATCAGGCCACACCGCTGCTGGGCGGGATGGCTGTTTTTATGGCTTCTCTTGCTTCCATTCTCTTAAATGGCATTTATGACCCGGGTGTCGTGGCGATTCTATCGGCTTCACTGCTTCTTTTTGCCGTGGGGCTGATGGATGACATCAGTGAGGTGCCCGCCGTCATCAAGCTGCTGGCCCAGATCGTCGCGGTCATCATCGTCGTCAGTCACGGGGTTGTCCTTAAGGTTGTCCCGACTCACCTGGGAACCGCCGGTCTTGCCTTTAACCTGGTCCTGACTTTTTTGTGGATCATCGGCATTACCAATGCCCTGAACTTTTTTGACGGCATGAACGGCCTGGCCGCCGGTCTGGGCGCCATTATCGCTTTTTTTTTGAGCCTGGTTGCCTATCAGACCGGGCAACCGCTTGTCGGCTGGCTGGCCATCGCCGTAATGGGCGGTTGCCTGGGTTTTCTGCCCTACAATTTCAGGGCCAGGGGCAAGGCCGCTATTTTTCTGGGAGATGCCGGCAGCACCTTTATCGGATTTATACTGGCCTGTCTGGCTGTTTACGGCGTCTGGTCGGACACCAATCCGGTGGTGGCACTGGTTTCTCCGCTGCTGATTTTCTGGGTGTTGATTTTCGACATGATTTATATCACCGTCGATCGGATCGCTACCGGCAAGGTGGCCACCGTGCGGCAATGGCTGGAATATGTCGGTCGTGATCACCTTCACCATCGACTGGCCATTGTCCTGGGCGGCAACAGAAGAAGCGTGGTATTTATTTTTGCTTTAAACAGTTGTCTCGGTATCAGCGCCGTTGTCATACGTCACGCCGGTATCCTGGAAGCGGCGCTTCTGCTCCTTCAGGCCGTGCTGCTGGTGCTGCTGATCAGCGTGCTGGAAAAATCCGGCCGGTTACGAAAAAAGTCCACGTCCGGGCATCCCGACCCGCCCTTAACAAAAAAATAATATACTAAAAATATTCAGAATTTAACTGATTAAACCCTCGTCTATGACCATATAACTATTTGTAGTTATATATAATTTAATTTATTTCCAGGCAGATATGCCCGTGCGTTTCAAGAGGACCAATGTTACCCGGCCGTAAAAAAAATTTGATTATCATTAAAAATATAATTATAATTTTTTTAATAACTTATAATCCGGATAAACCCATCGGCCCGGTCTGATTTTCACCCCGGGTGAAATTTTATGGAGATATATGAACGAATCAAAATTAAACATGTCCAAGCTGGCTGCCGAGAGCGGACATTCGACCGTCCGTTCAACCTCCGCGCAAAAAAATAGCGACTCAGAATCGTTGCGATTAAGCCAACTGGAAGGAGCTGCCGGAGATGCCCGCATGCGGATGCCCGGAACCCCTGAAGAAAGCCGTTTGTATACGGAGGCACTCAAGTGTCTGGCAGAGGTTTATGATGCCGTTCGACGAAACCGGGCGTTTTCACCTGATCCGTCCATTACCTTGATGAAGAAAGTGACGGACGTCGGCCGGCAGGAGATGGACGCGCTTTTTCTGGCCGCAATTCACCGAGATTATCGGGAGGATACGGTTGTTCATCACTCCGTTAACGTCGCCATCCTGGCCGTTATGATCGGAAGTCATCTGGGAATCCCCGCCGCCGGCCTGGTGAAACTGGGAACCGCGGCCATGTTCCATGATATCGGGACGGTTCTGGTACCGGACGAGATTTTTTACAAAACGTCGGCGTTGAATTCAGATGAGATGAAACAGATCCGGCAGCGGCCGGTTTTCAGCCGTCAGATTCTGTCACAACTGGATAAAGATTACGATTACCTGGCCGAAATCGCTGTCCAGGTATACGAACGTCAGGACGGGTCGGGGTATCCGTCGGGCCTTAAAGCCGCTGATATCCATGAGTATGCCCGGGTCATCGGGTTGGCGGATTTTTATGAAGCGCTGATTCATTCCCGTCCTCACCGTAACCGGTTTCTCCACTTCCCGGCCATGAAGGAAGTTCTCCGCACGGGCAAGAATTCCTTTGACCGGAAGCATCTCAAAGCGCTGATGAGTGTCGTGTCCCTTTTTCCGGTATTCAGTTTTGTCCGTCTGAACTCCGGCACCATCGGCAAAGTTCTGGAAACCGACGCGCGATATCCGACGCGTCCCCGGGTGAAAATTATTTTTGACGCTCAGCATCGGCCGATGACAACGGAGCGGATTGTCGACCTGAAGGAGAACACACTCTTGTTTATCACCGACGGGATGGCGGAAGATGTCGCCGGCACGGGTTCGATCTGATCAGGGCGGAAAATATCCGCTTTGACCGGGATGATGATAAAGCGACGAGGGAAACGGAATGTATCTTGATTATTGGGAACTTCGCGAGCCGCCCTTTCTGAATGTTCCCAGTCACGAAATATTTTTTGAATCTCCGCAACATCAGGAAGCGATCAACCGTCTGCTTTACGTCATCAATCATCGCAAAGGCGTGGCCATGCTGACCGGAGAGGTCGGCTGCGGCAAGACCACCGTGATCAGAAACCTGTCTTCCTATCTTCCTTCCGGCAGATTTGAAATCAGGATGCTTTCCAATCCGGCGGTTTCGGCCGTTGACCTGATCCGCGGGATTCTCATCCAGTTCGGTATCCCGGTCAAGAGTACTTCCAAATCCGTGCTGCTGGAGGAACTGCGCAGAAAATTGGAAACTTATGCCGCTCACAACGGCGGCGCGGTGCTGGTGGTTGATGAAGCCCATGTAATCAACAGCAAGAGTACTCTGGATGAATTGCGGATGCTGCTGAATCTCCAGGCCGATAACCGCTTTCTGCTGACGCTGATCATGGTTGGCCAGCCGCTGTTGTTAAAAAAGGTTGAGATATTGCAGGCATTGAAAGAACGGATCAGCATGAAGTATCATCTGCCGCCGCTGAATGAGGAGGATACGAACCAGTATATTCAATACCGTCTCAAACAGGCCGGATCCGAACGGGCGATTTTCTCCGGGGAATCCATCCCTTTGGTTTATGAGTATTCCCATGGCGTTCCGCTGCGCATCAATAATCTCTGTGACCGCTGTTTTCTGATAGGGATGATGAATAAAAAGCAATCCGTTGACGCGGAAACAGTTAAACAGGCTGTGGCCGATCTGGAATAGGGAGTGTTTTATCATATGAATAAAAGTACCAGAACCGCCGGAAAAACCGGCTGGCGATTTTTTGCCGGAGTCATGATCGTCATTCTGTGCGCCGTCGCTTTGCTGGCCGGATGCGCCGCCAACCATTCCGCCGTTCAGCCGATGGTCATGTTTAACGCCGGCACCCCGATCACGTCGGGAAGCTACCGTTGCGTCGTCGTAGCGGATTTGAACAATGACGGATTCCCGGACTTTGCCGGCGGCTCTTCGGAGCCGGGAGGCGTTTCTGTCTGGTACAAGCAGAAAGACGCCAATTTTTTAAAACCCCTGGCTCTTCCGATCAAGGGAGACATCCGGTCCATTGATGCCGCGGACATCAACGGCGATGGACTCAAAGATATTGTCTGTTCCGTTCAACGGCAATCATCCGGCCTGATGGTCTGGCTGAACGGTCCGGAAGGCGCCTGGGAAAAAGGTCAAAGCCCCGTTCATATCAATAATTATGAGGGGATCGAACTGGCGGATGTGAACAATGACGGGTTTTACGATATTGTCGCCGCCAACGCCACTGCCGACAGCCACGGCGGCGTTCAGGTCTGGCTGGGAAACGGTAAAGGCGGCTGGGAAGTCGAGTGCGGACCGACTATTAACGGCAAGTTTATGGATGTATGTACCGCCGATTTTAATGGCGACGGCCTGCTGGATATTGCCGCCGCGGGCTGGGGAACTTACGGTTCAGTCAAGGTCTGGTTCGGTGACGGCAAGGGAAAATGGTCGCCGGCATCCACCGTGGGCCAGGGCGAATTTTACACCATCACGCCGGGGGACATCAATGGAGATGGCTTTCTTGATTTGATGTCCGGCACCTACCGGTCCGGAGTGGCGGTTTATGCCGGAAACGGCCGTGGCGAATTCAGCAAAATGGACGGCCCGGTGATGGAAGGTAGCTTCTGGAAGGCTTTCCCGGTAAAAGTGGACGGCGATGACCGGGTGGATCTGCTGGCCACTTCCATCGAAAACGGCGGGATCAGCTGCTGGCGGAATAAGGGAGCGGGGTCCTGGGGTCGTCTTGACGACCGGTTTCCGACCGAAGGTTCCTACTTCGATCTGGCCGAGATGTCGCTGGTCGAAGGGGGGACGCCCATTATTTTGGCGTCTTCCGATGGAGAGGGGATCCGTCCCTTTCCCGTTAATCCGGAAACTTCTGTTGATGTAGCCGATGAAAACGCCGCTGGAGGTTCGCTGCGCAAGGAATTGCCGGACGCCAGTGATGTGTTCGAAAACGAAGTGTTTACCACTGTTAACGGAATACCTGAATATAAAATCGGCGTCATGGACCTTCTGGCTATTGATATCTGGGTGCCCGAAGGTGTGCGCAGCGATAAGGTTGTTGTCAAACCCAACGGTAAAATTTCATTTAATTTCGTCAATAATCTGTATGTGGTCGGCATGACGCCGTCCATGGTGGAGGAAGAACTCAAGCGGCAACTGTCCCGGTACATCATCGATCCCCAGATCGATGTGACCGTGGAACAGTACAAAAGCAAATTCGTGACGGTAATGGGGCCGGGCAGCGATACCGCCCTGGATCGTCAGGTCGGCGGCGGCATCAAATACTTAACTGGAAAAACCAAACTGCTGGAAGTTCTGGCCGGCGGCGGTTTGCTGGCAGAGACCGCGGACCTGAACAATATCCAGATCCGTCGCAAAAACGGCAGCATAGTGGTCAAGGCGGATATCTTCAAAGCGATTACCCAGGGAGACCGATCCCAGGATCCGGTTCTGGATAACGAAGACCTGATATTTGTCCCCCGTATGGCAGAAGGTTCATCCCGGGTATATGTATTTGGCGAGGTCAACAAACCCGGCAGGTATTCCTTCAGCGGTTCCAGCATGAAGCTGTTTGATGCCATCGCCCAGGCCGGCGGACCCACCATCTTCGGCCGCCCGGAAGAAACCCGCATCGTCCGGGGAGATATCACTTCTCCGGAGGTGATTGCCGCCAATGTCCGGTCTCTGGTCGAACAGGGGAGTCAGGCACAGAATCTGGACCTGGTCAACGGCGATCTGGTCTATATCCCCAGAAGTTCCATCGGCAGCGTCAAGCTGTTTGTGGATCAGATCCGGCCGATTTTCAATCTGATTTCGATGCCGACCCGATCCTATGAAGAGATCGATGACCTCAACGATTAAAAAACGTGTAAAAGATTCTTTCATATTAATCAATATATACAGGTGATAAATTTCAATGACACAATATGATCTGAATCTCCGGGATTACTGGAGAATTATCAGAAAACGGAAGTCGGTGATCGCTGTTATAACAGCGGCTATCGTTGTCTTCAGCTACGGTTTTGCCCGGTTCAAAGAGCCTCAGCCTCTATACAAGGCCGGTTCGGCCATCAAAATCGAGAACCGCTCCAAAATGAGCGGCGGCTTCTGGATTCCCCAGGAAGACATCACCACTCACGCCTATACGATTACCAGTTTCCCGGTTATCCTCGTGGCCGTACAGAAGATGGGGGTGCTGCCGCGGGATCTCACCATGAACGACGTTCGTGCCAGCAAGGCACATTTTTCCACGATCCAGGGCATGAAATCCAAGGTCAGCGCCGAGCAGGAACCCGGCACCAATATCATCAATATTACCGTTATCGACAGGGACGCGGAAGAGGCTGCAGCCATAGCCAATGCCCTGGCTGCCGCCTATCAGGAGTATGATATTGCCCAAGGGAACAAGAAGCTCAACGAGACCCGCACCTTTATTGAACAGCAGATGGCGTTGACGGAATCCAAAATGAAGCAGGCGGAGACTGACCTGCAGCGATTCAAGGAAGAAAATTCCATTTTTTCCATTGACACCCAGACCCAGGAGCTTCTGCGGCTTTATTCCGAGGCCAGGAAAGATCTTGACGCGGTCCGGGAGGAAAGAAAGTGGATTGAAAAAACGCAGTCGCTTTTTGGCGCGGATACGTTTGAATCCTATGAAACCATTGCCGAGATTGTTTTTCCCGGCGGCAGGGAAGATGCCATGTTTCCGACCCTGCAGCAGCGGTTTGAAGCCTTGCGGCTGGAAAGGAGAGAGCTGCTGCTGCAGTTCACGCCGGAGCACCCTCAGGTAAAGGCGGTGGAGGGCAAAATCCGCACCGTTATCGATGAGGCCGGCAATCAGCTCCAGACCCGAAAGGACTATCTGATCAAACAGGAAGAAAAGCTGGCTGAAAGAGAACAGGATCTGCTGGCGCAAAGCAACCGCCTGCCGGAAAACGCCCAGACACTGGCTAAACTTCAACGGAGTGTCGATTTAGCCGATAAATTATACTCCCAGCTTCAGGAAAAACAGCAGAACCTGCTGATCCAGGAGTCGGGAACCATGGCGGATGTCAGTATCGTCAAGCCCGCTTTAATTCCTTCCGGGCCTTTTAACATCCCCTCCAAGCTAATGATCGTTTTCACCGGGCTTCTCCTGGGGTTGATTGTCGGATTCGTGGGCGCGTTCGGCCTGGAAGCGTTTGATACGTCCATGGGCACCATTGAGGATCTGGAGAGCCTGCTGAAAGTTCCCGTTCTGGGTGTTATCCCTTCCATGTTTCTGGAAAGAAAAGAGGCCCGCCCGGATACGGACACAGGCGAGGAAGAAAATGCCGATCTGATTACCCATTATGACCCCAAATCCCTGGCTGCCGAAGCGTTCCGAACCCTGCGAACCAATCTGCAGTTTCTGAACATTGAGAAGAAAATCAAATCTTTTATCGTCACCAGTTCCTACCTGCAGGAAGGAAAAACATTAAACTGCGTGAACCTGGCCGTATCGCTGTCTCAAAACGGCCAGAAGGTGCTGCTGGTCGAAGCCGATCTCAGGAGGTCGTCCCTTCATAAGGTTTTCGGCCTTAACCGTGAACCCGGACTGACCGATTATGTGCTGGGCAATTGCCGGATTGAAGAGATAACCAGCACCATCTCGGATATGATGGTGGGTGAGCTGGAGATTGATGATGTTTTAAAAACGCCGGGACTGGATAATCTCCATGTGGTCACCGCCGGCACTAAGGTGGATAATCCCGGCGAAATACTGAATTCAGAGCAGTTTAAAACGTTTATCCAGACGGTTTATCCCTACTATGATTTTATTATTGTCGACGTTCCCCCGACGCTTCCCGTGGCCGATGCCAGCCAGGTAGCCACCCTGGTGGACGGGGTCATTATCGTATATACCGCCGGAAGGATCGCCCGGAACGTTCTCAAACGCGCCAAGGATACGCTGGTGGCGGTGCGTGCCAATGTGGTGGGCGTTATTTTAAACAGCGTCAGGCCTGAAATCGGCCCTGAATACCTGAAATATCATTCCAAATATTATTACAGCGAGAACCAGGAGCCGAATGATAGAAATCATCAGACGGCGACCGGGATGGGGCAGATCGGTTCCCTGATCAGTCTGGTCTCCCAGAACAAAGCGGCCGTGGCCGCGATTACGCTGGTGATCCTGCTGCTGCTGATCAGCCTGTTCTGGAACATGTCTTGAGGACATTATTATCGGCCATAGGGTTTCTGGCTCTGGCGCTTTTCGCCGGATACGCTGTTACCCAGTTCTCCGCCTGGCATCTTTTCCTGGGAATAGTGGCGCTGTTCATTTTTTTTATTTCTTTTCTGAATGTTGAATTCAGCCTTTACCTGTTGATTTTTTCCATGCTGTTGTCGCCCGAGTTTGTGGCCGGATCCACTGGCGGCAGCTCTCTCGGGCGGGGGGTTACCCTCCGGTTTGAAGATTTTTTACTGATTATTATCGGCGCCGGCTGGTTCGCCCGCAACGCGGTTTACAAAGATATCGGCCTTTTTCTGAAAACGCCGCTGAACAAACCTTTGTTCATCTATTTGTTCGTGTGTGTGTTGTCGACGGGCCTGGGCATCATGGCAGGAAATGTCGACCCCAAAACAGGCATGTTTTTCGTTTTAAAATATTTTGAATATTTCATCGTTTTTTTCATGGTGGTCAATTATGTCCATACCGATGACCAGGCCAGGCGAATGGTTTATTTTCTGCTGGTAACCTGTTTTATTGTGGCCCTTGTCGGTCTTTTCCAGATACCCGGCGGCGGCCGGGTCACCGCCCCCTTTGAAGGGGAAAGCGGCGAGCCCAATACCTTTGGCGGATACCTGATGTTTATGCTGGCCATAACGGCCGGCCTGTTTCTTCTGAGCGATAATTACAATCTTAAAAGAATGGTGGTGTTGCTGGCCGCGGTGATCATCCCGCCGTTTCTTTTCACCCAATCCAGGGTTTCTTATCTGGCCCTGCCGGTCATGCTGATCGTCGTTTCTCTTTTTACAAGAAAAAAAGGATTTTTGCTGGCGTTTGTCCTGGTCATGATGGCGATGAGTCCTTTTTTTCTGCCGGCCGTGGTTAAACAAAGAGTTGCTTATACCTTTCGACAGACTCCCCAGAGTGAGGCCCAGGTTTCACTGGGAAAAATACGGCTGGACCCTTCGACTTCCGCCCGGATTCTTTCCGCCAAACAGGCGATAGCCGACTGGACAAAGCGCCCGATACTGGGGTACGGCATCACCGGGCATCGGTTTATCGATTCACAGTTCCCCCGCGTGCTGGTTGAATCCGGGGTGGTGGGATTGTCTTTTTTTATTTTTCTGATTTATTCGATATTCAAAATGGCATTCAATAGTCTTCGATTGACGGACAGTTCTTTTTACCGGGGATTGTGTGCCGGCTATATTGCCGGCACCGCCGGACTGCTGGTTCACGCGCTGGGGGCCAATACCTTTATCATTGTCCGGATCATGGAACCATTCTGGTTTTTTACCGGCATTGTATTCCTGGCGCCGACGCTGAAAACGGCGGCTGGCTTCGGGTGGGAAAGAGAGTAAATAATATGGCGATCAATGACGACAGGCCGTTGCTGGCTAATCCTGATATTGTGTTCCGGGAGGAAGACGAGGGCTCGTTTCTTTTCGATCCGGATAGCGGTGAATTAAAATGCCTCAACCTTATGGGCGCTGTGATCTGGAAACTTCTGGACGGTTCTCATTCACCCGGGGCGATTATATCGATGATCAGTGATCGCTACCCTGATATTCCATCTTCGAATATTCAGCAGCAGGTCCAATCGTTTCTTCAGGAACTGATCAATATGGGATACGCCGGGTCCCGGGCTGACGAGTCGAGCCAATAAAACCCGCTTGTTTCTGACATATATTATTCCGGTGATTGATAACGGGCATACCGTAAGGCCGAACGTTGATCAACTCTGACATACCGGCGCTTGAGACGCTTATTTTTCATGTGACCCGGGCCTGCAATTTAAAATGCCGGCATTGCTGGCAGCGGGCGGATTCAGGCTCGCATGCGGATAATAACTCCGGACCGGGGCAGGGGATTACGCCGGACGTGTTTTCCCGCCTGCTGGATGAGGCCGGATCGCTGGGGATGAGGTGGGTGAAATTTACCGGCGGTGAACCGCTGCTTCATCCCGGTTTCCCGGAATATTTAAAGGCTGCGGCGGATCATAGGCTTTCGATTACGATGGAAACCAACGCTACCCTGATCGACGAGGCCATGGCCGACCTTTTAAAATACCCGAAGGATATTTCGATTTCCGTCAGCCTGGACGGGTCAAGGCCGGATATCCATGACGATTTCCGGGGCGTGCGGGGCGCTTTTCAACGGACAATATCAGGCCTGAAGCTGCTGGCCGAACGTGGCCTCCAGGTCCAGATCATTACCTGCCTTCATCGCGGCAATCTTTCCGACCTGGAGGCAATTATTAAACTTGCCCGGGATTGCGGGGCCAAATCCCTGAAAATCAATCCGGTCCAGCCGATGGGCCGGGGCAGTAATCTGGACGGAGACGCCTGTCTGACGGTCCCGGAACTGCTGGCCATGACCGATCGCTGGAATAGCCGGGCCATGACTGATTTTCCCGGCGGTGTGGCCTTTTCGCTCCCGCTGGCTTTTCGTCCCCTGGCGGTGATTCGACAGCGTCAGTTTTCCGTATGCAGAATTCATCATATCCTGGGGCTGCTCCCGAACGGGGATTTGTCCTTCTGCGGCGTGGGCAATATAGACGCTTCATTGGTCATCGGCAATATTTTTAACGAACCCCTGGCGGAGCTTTGGCACCGGGCGCCTTTAATAGCGGCCTTGCGACAGGGCCTCCCCCGTCATTTAAAAGGGGTATGCGCGCAATGTATCCTCAAGGCGATCTGCCTGGGTGAGTGCCGAGCTCTGGCTTATGAACAGTCCCGAGATCTCATGGGCCCTTACTGGATCTGCCAGGAAGCTTATAATGCCGGGCTTTTTCCGAAAAGCCGGTTGGTCAATGAATAGGTATCCTGAAGATATCGATCGATCATATGGCTCTTAATAAAGTTGATAAACAGTTGTTCTGCTGCAGCATCGGCGACGTAACCCTGGAAATCAGGGGCGAACCCGGACTGGATGCGCTGCTGACGATATTCCGTCGGCGAATGACCGATTTCGGTCTAACAGGAGAGGGTAAGGCTGATCTGACCTTGAACATTATTCTCTCCGGTTCTGCTCCCGACCGCTTTACCGAATCCTCTGCCGGTGCGGCTCCTGCCGATGCCTGGATCGATCTGATCCTGCGAAGAGCGACAGCGCTTCAACGGCGTCTTTGGGAGGGCCAAAGGCTGACCGATTTGAAGACGGTATTGACGCAACCGGCCATTACGCCGTGGCTTGAATTGTTTTTACAACAACCGGATCGCCCCGGATGCGTCCCTCTGGAGACCGGATTCCTGCTGTTTGACTTAAGCCGCAATAATTGGATATTATTAATGGAGAGGCCGCCGATAGCGGAAGAACCGGATGAAGAGAAATTATGGCTGATCCGGGTAACCATCACCATCATGAATGCGGTCATGTGCCTTCTTTCCCTTTCACTGAGTACCCTCGAAGGAGTGGTCGTGCATGCGGTCGGATTGAAATACCGGGAAGGTGGTTATGCGTTTGCGGCTTCTTCCGGCAACGGCAAGACCTCGCTTTCAATGCAGTCGCCACCGGGTACGGTACTGGCCGATGACGGCCTGGTGATCCGTCGTCGGCAGGATGGCTATACGATATATCCAACGCCTTTCCGCCAGCGGCCGGGCGGGGGTAAGCATCAATGGGCCTGGCATCAGCAACCGGTCCCCCTGACCGAGTTGTACCTTCTGGAAAAAAGCGGGGAAACGCGACTGGGGACTGTCTCCCGGACGGAAGCTATCGACCGGCTGCTGAAAGCGTCCACCCATTTTTTTACCTTTATGGACCCGGAAAGCGCGGTCTCCGTGTTCGATTTCTGGCGGGCATTGATCAGCCAATGCCCGGTCGCCAGGCTGCAGTGGCGCAAAGGCGATGATTTTTTTCAAATGATGGGAAAACAGCCTCAAATGGAGGTGAAGCATGACAATCAAAAAAGGACAGATGGACTGGCCGCGGGAATATGAATCCCCGCAATTGATTCATATCCAGACGGCTTATCAGCAGGCCCTGGGCGTCAGCTATTGCAGTCCGCTGGGCAACAATGCCGGCGGAGGCTCCGGATCATGCAGTACCGGGAGTTCGGCTTCAGGTACCCCGACTGATCCCAATGCCTGTTCGGCCGGCAATAGTGCCACAGTCGGCCCGGGAAACGGGAATTCGCCCTGCGGTCCTGGCAGCGGGGCGCGCGCTTGATGACCTATCCGGACCCCAAAGATATGACCTGGATTGTTGCCGGGACCAGCATGTCCCCCTTTTTGAAAGCCGGGGATTTTATCCGGGTAAGACCAGCACCGTTCGAGTCTCTGGGTATCGGCGATGTGGTTCTTCTGGAGTCGGACAATCCGCCGTGTACCGTCGTTCATCGTCTTATCGGCTGGCGTTATCAGGGAGGCGTTTGTTACGGCCTCTTAAAAGGGGACAATGCCGTCCGGCCGGACGCGTTTTATTTGACACCCGCCAACTATCGGGGCAGGGTCTGCGCCAGTCAACGGGCCGGCCGTAAGGAGGAGATGCGCATCGTTGGTCGCTCTGGCCTGCAGGCGGTTTTATCCCGCCTGAACCTGAATATCATGGACCTGCGGCGTTTTATCAAAGCAGTTCTGATGGCTTTAACCAGAGCCGTTTTCCCGGTTGACAGAATCGGGCGGTTACTGCTGGCGCGATCCCGTTGCTATGTTTTTAACGCCAAACCAGATTCCCGCAAGGCCTGGCTGGTTTTGTCCGAGAAACCGATCGCGGAAATTCGTCTGGTAAACGGCAAAATCGTCCATGCTGGCGGCATATCCGTTTTCAGTCTGATTTTATCTCCGGAAATCCTGATTGATCACTTCCGCCGTCGTTATCCCGGGCTGACAGCCGGCGCCAACCGGGAAGATGAGTCGACAGCCTGTCCGATCGATAGTCGCCTCTGCCGGATCCACGCCGCGTGAGGATGGCCCCATGACACCCCGCCTGCGCGCACCGGTGAGTGTTGATGCTGAAATCACCTCCCGCTGCAATCTGTCCTGCCGTTATTGTTATTATTTCGGCAATGACGCGGTGGTATATTCGGATCTTGAAACAACGGAATGGCTGAATTTTTTCGAGGAACTCGGCCGCCTGTCGGTCCTGCATGTCACCTTCCAGGGGGGTGAACCGTTTCTCAGGGACGATTTTGCCGACCTGATCCAAAGGGTTGTCCGCTGCCGGATGCGGTTTTCCATTCTCACCAACGGCACGCTGATCGACGACACGCTGGCCGCCTTGATTGCCGGTACCGGGCGCTGTGACGGCATTCAGGTGTCTCTGGATGGCAACGGGCCAGCCATACACGACAGCTGCCGGGGGCAGGGCAGCTTTGTCGAGGCCGTCAGGGGAATCCGCATATTGCAGCGGCATGGCGTTACTGTCACTACCCGGGTAACGGTCCAGAAATTGAACGTTGATGTGCTGGAGGACATGGCCTCGTTTCTCCTCAATGATCTGAACCTGACCGGTTTCAGCGTTAACTCAGCGGCCTATCTGGGGACATGCCGGCTCAACGCCGATGATATCCTGCTGACCGTTGACGAACGCGGCAAGGCCATGCGGACATTGTGGCGACTGAAGAATCAGTATAGTGACCGGATAACCTCTTCAGCGGGTCCGCTGGCCGAAGCCACATACTGGAACGAAATGGAAAAGGCCCGGGCGGATAACCGGCCGCCCATGCCCGGCCGGGGAAGATTAACCGGATGCGGTTGCTATCATAATAAGATAGCGGTGCGGTCCGACGGGATGATCGTTCCCTGCACCATGCTGGCCCATATGGAACTGGGACGCATCAATCACGATGCGCTGCCGGATGTCTGGCGCCACAGCCCGCTGCTCAATGAACTGAGGAGCCGGAATAACATGCCACTGTCTTCTTTCCCGTTCTGTTCGGACTGCCTTTACATCCCTTATTGTACCGGCAACTGTGCCGGCCTTGCCTACAGCATGACTGGTCAGGTGAACCATCCCGCCCCGGACGCCTGCCTGAGACGGTACCTGGCAATGGGCGGGGCTCTGCCTCTGGAAGAGTAAGAATGGACAAAATTCGATACCTGCGATGGCTGTGCCTGACGGCATTGCTCGATTCGGATAATACCGACGAGCCGCCGGGAACAATGCCCCTGACGGACGAACTTGTCCATTACGCCTGCCGTCATGGACTGGCGCCGCTGCTATGGCGGCGACTGCTGAAACTGGACCCGCGGCACCCGGACCTGCGCCTCATGACGGAAGCCGTAACCGATGACGGCCTCCCCCCCGTATCGCGGAAACCGCTGTCGTCTTTATTACGGGAAAGCTATCTCAGCACCTTGCTTCGGAATTTGCAGATCCAAAAAACACTGCGGGAACTGGACGATGCTCTCCAGCAAACCGGTATTCCCTGCCTGGTCTGGAAGGGCGCGGCCATATCGGCAATGGTTTACGGAGGCATGGGGCTCCGTCCCATGGATGACATTGATTTGCTGGTGCCGGAAATACACTGGCAGGCATTGATTCCCGTTTTAAATCAAATAGGTTTTTCCCGGCGGCCGGATTATCCCCTGACATGGCATCGGGGACCGATGGTTATCGACCTGCATGGCGATATAACGCATTCGGACCGGATCCCCGCCCGCCGGAAAGCGCTGGCGTTGAACACCGGGACGTTGCTGTCCCGGGCCGCCGCCTTTCCGGGTTATAGTCACCTGGTCATGCCTTCTCCCTTCGACGCCCTGCTGTGCCTGGCCGCCAACGCCATGAAACACGGTTTTTCAAAAGATATCTGGATCGTTGATATGTTTCTACTTTTCGACCGGTTTCCGGAGTTGTCGTCTTCTCCCCGCCGACTGGCGGCCGATGCCGGAGAAGCCGGCGCGTCCCTGCCGCTTTTTTTGCTTTTTAAATGCGCTGAATCATGGCCCCGGCGGTTGAATCCGGACCCGATTGGCGAGCTGGAAATTTCCCGCCGGGCCGCGGCTTTTTCCCGGTTTGTCTCAAGAGCCGGACTGCGCCTGCCGAATGAAGGTGAATTGTATTATCTGTTGATGATGAAGTCTCCCCGCGACCTGATGGCTTACCTGCGGGACACCTTCTTCCCTTCCCGGCAGGTGATGAAACAACTGTATCCCGGCAAACCGATGGGGTGCTACTGGCTGTATTATCCTAACCGCCACATGCGGTTGGCGATAAAACTTTTTCAGGGGCTGGCATCCATGGTTCCGGGAGGCCGGCAGAGATGAACGCCAGTATGGTGAAAACTTTCATCGCCACCATGAGATTCGGCCGTCCTTATGCCGGCCTGCTGGCGCTGACCTGCATGCTTAATCTGGTCAGCGTGCCGGCTGATCTGGGCTTTCTGTTTTTGTTTAAGAAAATCATCAACAGCGGTTTTGCCGCCGATCACCTGCCGGAACTGCAATGGTATGCTTTTGCGGCCGCGGGGCTGCTCATGGTGCGATCCGCTGTTGTTTATGCCAGCGGCTGGTTGTTTCATTATATCGAAGTCGGAATGAGCAACCGCGTTCAGAATCTGATTTACGCCAAGATCCACGAGCTTTCCGACGCCATCCAGAACCGGTTTACCGTCGGTGATTTGATGACGATCCTGTTTTATCATTCCCAGGTCATGCTGCAGATGATTACGTCTACCTCCGGGAGTCTGGTGACAGAAGCGGTCAGGATACCGGCGTTGATTATCGTCCTCTTTTCCGTGCACGCACCTCTGGCCGGTCTGGTTCTGCTGCTGCTGGTCCCCTGCCTGATATTCTTTCGATATTTCAGAAAAATGGTCGCCCGTAATGCCGGGCAATCCAACCGGGTCCGGTCGGAATTGTATACCATGGCGGAACAGACCCTGTCTCATCTGGAAATTATCTCCATGTTCGCCGCCGGGGAAAGGGAAAAAGAACGATTCAAAAAGATGAACGAAAAATTGAGGGCCGTATCCCTTGACACCTATAAGTTCATGTCTCTGCTGTCGCCGGTAACCCAGTTGATCAAGGTCGCGGGCGTTGTCGTGCTGGTCATCCTGGGGACGCATCAGGTGGCATCGGGCAAGTTAAGCGTCGGCGGTCTGACCATTTTTATCGCTTCCGCTTATTACCTTTATGGCAGCATATCAAATCTCGGCTCGTGGTATCTTTCGATGCTGACGGGGCTTGTCAGCGCCAATGAAATATTCGGTTTTTTGAACAGCAAGGCGGCGGTCGCGTCCCCGCCGGATGGCCTGATCCTCTCTTCACTGGAACGCCAAATTGAACTTCGGCAAGTCTGTTTCCGATATCCCGATACGGAAACCCCGGTATTGAACGATATCTGCCTGACCATCGCCAAAGGAGAGACCGTTGCCATTGCCGGCCCCAGCGGATGCGGCAAATCAACCCTGCTGAAACTTCTCATCCGGCTTCATGACCCGACCCGGGGCGCTGTTTTGATGGATGGACACGATTTGAGACATCTGGATCTGACGGCGCTTAAGACTTTGTTCGGATGCGTCCCTCAGGATCCGGGAATATTCCAGGCCACCCCGGCCGAGGCCATTGCCTATGGTTATCCTGCGGCCGGGGAGGGCAGGATAGTTGAAGCCGGGGTTCTGGCGGGCGCCCATGATTTCATTTCCCGGCTCCCGGAAGCCTACCGCACGCTTATCGGGGAACGGGGTGGAAAAATGTCCGGCGGGGAAAAGCAGCGCGTTGCCCTGGCCCGGGCACTGATCAGAAAGGCGGACATATTAATGATGGATGAAGCCCTTTCCTGGGTGGATGCGCCGACGGAAAAGCGCATCTTGCGGCAAATCGCCGCTGAACGTAAACAGCAGAGGAAAACCACCATTCTGGTATCCCATCGTCTGGCTTCGATTCGCCACGCCGATAGAATTATTGTTATGGAGCAGGGCCGGGTGCTGGAGCAGGGGGATCACCAGACGCTGATGCGGATCGCCGGGAATTACCGGGAGTGGTATCGTCTTCAGGCGCCGCAAGAGTCCGGAAATCCCGATGCCCAGGATGCTAACTGACCTTTTTTGTTTGATTTGTAAAAGCGGTCTAAATTTCGCCAAGCGGCCGGCAGAAGGTGTATTCCGCCGGAGCCACAACCAGGTTATGAAACGCCGACGGAACGTTTCCCCCGATGGCGGAAAACGGCAATGAAATGACAAACAGGGCGGCACCAAGGGGAATAAGCGCCAGGCCGATGGGGCGGTAGAAAAGCGCGTCGATAAAGGTATCGGCCGGTGTGGGATTCATCATCTGCTGCTGAACCGCTTCAGCGACCGCACCGGTATAAAAAATAGTCATCATGAAGGTCAGCAAACAGACAAGAACAATCAGCTTTTTTATAACGTAGCGCATTATCGGACTCCTGCCGGTAGATAGTTTGTTTTTTTGCTGTTTCCGTGTCGGAACTCACCAGAATTTTTATTTTTCTATTATATTCACATGATTCCGTCTCGTCAATAGGATAACGGCGCATAGCACGATTCACCCGGATCTCCCAAAGGGCAATTCGGCGCATGACCGGCTGGCCGGCGATTCGGGCGCAAGACGCCGATCCAGGAAATGTTTTGACAGGTGAATTCGAATAGTGCTACAAGCCCGGGTTATGTTTGATTATCCGGCAAGGGGCATGATGTGGGCTTAATGAAACCAAGGCTCATTTGCTTTATTTTTTTTCTGGGGCTTTGCTGCCTGGCGATGGCAACATCAGCCGATGACGGGCCGTGGGATCTGCTTCTGGAGAAGCACGATATCAGGGTATATGCCAGGCCGGTGCCTGACTCCACCTTGAGGGAATACAGGGCGGAGATTCTCCTTGATGCCGGGATTTCCTGCGTATCGGCCGTGCTGGATGACATCCCGGCCGCGGTCGAATGGTTTCCCTTCTGCCTGTCGGCCGGCGTGATCGATGACCTGCCCGATGGCAGAAAAATTATAATGAACATCGCCGACTTCCCCTGGCCGTTTCAAGACCGCTATGCCGTCTTCAGCTCCAGGAAAATGGCGGATAATTCACGAAAGCAGATCGTTGTTGCTTTTGGGATCGATGATGTTTCCGGTGCCCGATCCATTGACGACCGGGCCGATACCCGTGACATGATCCGCCTCCCATTCATGAGAGGCCAATGGACGCTGGCCGCGATCGACGGAGAAAAAACGCAGGTGGTTTATACGATCTGCGCCGATGCCGGCGGCAGCATCCCCCTGTGGCTGATTAAAACGTTTTTTGAGGACACACCCTACAAGACGCTTGAAAATCTGAGGAAAATGGTGAAAAAGCCCAAATACCTGGATAGCGTCATGCCGGAGCAGGACCGGCAGGAACCCGGACGCTTCTGACCTTTCCGTCCGGTCCAGCACCCCGGCCCGTTTCGATCGTTATCTTCTGCTGGCATCCGGCCGTTTACGGTCTTTTTGTCCAATACTTTTCAGATAACCATCCACTACCGTCCCGGCCGGAAGACGAAGGGCCTGGGCATAGGCCCTTAAAAAACCCTTCAGATAGATCAGCGGCGGTAAGGCGTCAAACTGGTCTTCTTCGATGATTTTCAGGGTGGCGACACCGATCCGGGTCTTTTCAAAAATACTTTCCATGCTGATTCCCCAGGCGTTTCGCAGTGTTTTCAGGTCAAGGCCTGAAATGATCTGCTGGGCGGATATTTTTTCAATCAGTTGCATGGCTTCGGATTCATTGACATTAGGCGGCTGGGGCGGGGCTGACTCCGGCGGCTTTTCAGGCGGTGCCGTAACGGGATCGTGTTCCGGCAAACGGCTTCCCACCCCCCTGTCGCCGCCATTGACCGTGATCGGATGGCCCTTGGAGAGCAGACGATCATATTCGGTTCTTTTGTTGGGATCGCTCAACACTTCTCCGGCGGCGTCAATGGTCTCCAGAATCCTATCGCGTTCTTCGGAGGTAAAAAACGCGTCCGTGACCATGGGGATGTCCCGGTAAAGGGATTTCATGCTCTGATAGGCCTGCCGCACGTCAACCGACAGCGTTTCGGGATGGATTTCCAGAATTTCGTAAAAGTTGCGGTCACAAAAAGACTTTATCGGCGGAACCGCGGTTTTGTTCCGGACGGAAACCAGGTTATGGGCGGTTTTAACCAGATCATAGGTCGTGCGGGAACGGGGGAATTTTTTTACAAACAGTTGCTTGGCGACAATGGCGTCCAGGACCTTTTCGTCGTAATCAATGACGCCGATCAGTTCAAAACGAGAGTAAAAGTGACGCTGGCAGAGCTTGACCAGGGCTTCACCGACCTGATAACCGTTATGATGCCGGGCCTGGTTGATGATGATTTTAAAGGAAATTTTTTCCAGGCACTGACGCAGGTCCAGGCTGTCGTTCTGAGCGCCGCCGGCCAGCAGGTTGATGATGTTGGAAAGGGACGGCGCGGACGGGTTATCCGTGTTTTTGATAATGGCGTTGATGTGGTTCTGTTTGAAGAGGTGCTTGATTTTCCGGTAGTAGACCGTTTCAATGAACCGGATGCCGCTTTCGATGGATGTCGGTTCCTGGGTGAAGATAAGGATGACATCCGTTGAGGTCAGAAAAAAGTCCAGGGTGTTGAAATGGGTGCCGGCCCCCAGATCGAGAAAGATGATATCGAACGGCAGGCGGGTAATGGCGTTGATGATCTTTTGTATCTGGGGAAAGGGGAGGTTGGCGGCCTCCATGGAACACTTTTTGGAACTCAACAGGGAAAGCCCCGGAATCTGACAGGGAATAATGGTTTCCATCAGGTCAGACGATGTTTTGTTGAGGAAGTGATTCAGACCCGTGCCCGGATCCTGGATTCCCATCATGGTATGAAGGTTGGCGCTGCCGAGATCCAGGTCCGCCAGAAGCACGGTTTTGTTTTCTTTCGCCAGCAGCCACCCGAGATTGGCGGAAATAAAGCTTTTGCCGATGCCGCCCTTGCCGCCGGCAACAGGAAATATAATGGGCACGATGATGATTCCTTACCTGTTGTCCGTGATATTGAAACGCGCTGTCACAGCCGGTCGCCCGTTTCTCTTGAATGGGGGGATCCCGCCGCTTGAAGGCTAAAAGTAATCCCTTGCCATTACAATAGAATAAGTATAGATTAAATAGGTTATAGACGCAAGCGGGATTTGCTTGCGGTAATGTGGCGCGGATTTCCCAAGGATATGCCTTGCATCCCATCCGACTGGACATACCCGGCCTGAACAGCCGGTTGATACTGGGCACCCATGACCGGTACGATACCTGCGTGTCCAGGCAAATCCGGGAGCACCGCATCTGGGAACCTTATGAAACCGGATTAGTGGTGCGTTTTCTCAAACCCGGGGATGTCTTTCTGGATATCGGAGCCAATATCGGCTACTATACGGTCCTTGCCGCGGCTATTGCGGGAAACAGCGGGAAGGTGATCGCCTATGAACCGGACGATGAGAACTACCGGCTGCTTTGTGAAAATCTGTGTCTGAACCGGGCCTTGAACGTTATTCCGGTTCAGGCCGCCGTCTCCGACCGCGACGGTAGCGGACACCTTTTTCTATCGCCGGACAATAAAGGAGATCATCGCCTGTATGACAGCGGTGACGGCCGCGGGAGCAGGGAAATTCCGGTCATCCACGCCGGCCGGCATTTACGGTCGATAACGGATCGGGTCAATTTTATTAAAATTGATACCCAGGGATCGGAATACCGGATTTTGAACGGATTAAAAGACATTATCCTGGAAAATCGGGACCATTTGACCCTGATGGTGGAATTCTGGCCATGGGGGCTGCGGCAGTCGGGGGCATCGGGTAACGAACTGCTCGATCTGCTGGAATCGTTTGACATGACCTGGCTGCATATCGACCATTTCGGCCGGAAGCTCTGGCCCGTGAGCCCCGACTTTCTGCGGCTCTGGTCCGATGAGACGGACACGGATATTGGCAATGAGGGATTTATCAACCTGTTACTTTCAAACTGTCGGGAGGAATGATGCGTTACGGTAGGGAAACACGGCTTCTTCTGCTGGTCCTGGTAATGCTGGCCGGAATCATCGGTTGTGGCTCCTACGGGACAACTCTGATCAAGATCCAGCGGCAAGAGCCCTTGCCCGCGACGGCTGTTTCCGGTAACGTTGAGGCCGGATTGTCCCGGGTCGACATCACGCCTCCGCCGGGTTTTGCCGTGGCCGGTTATTCGGCCATGGCCGAAACCTGCACGGGCTTCAGAAACCGGCTTTATGCCCGCGTTATCTATATCCGTTCGGCCGAAGGTGAGGCTGTAGCGCTGGTCCAGACGGATCTCCTGTCCGGCTCCCGTCTGGTGCATCACCGGGTCGCCGAACTGATCGCGCCTTTTGTGGATGTCCCCATCAGCGGATTGATGTTTGCCGGGACGCATTCTCATTCAGCACCGGGTAATTTTTTCGATTGTAATTTTTACAATAAATTCGCTTCGTCCAAAAAAGGACTGGACGGGGAATTATATCAGTTCCTCTCTTCCCGGATCGCTGATGCCGTTATCGAGGCTTATCGCAACCGGCGGCCGGCCCGGATCGCCGTGGGAACCGCCGAGATTCAGGGCGTGACGCGTAACCGCAGCATGGAAGCTTTTCTGGCAAATTTTGAGGAAGGGGCGGAACACCGGACAGGCGAGGCGGACAGACCATCAGACCGGGAAACAGCGGTTAATCCCATCATGACGATGATCCGGGTGGATCTGCGGGACGATGACGGTACTTATCGTCCGGCGGGCGCCTTTTCCAGCTTTTCCGTTCACCCCACGTCGGTGCCATACTGGAATGAGTTTTACACGGCGGACGTGTTCGGTTATATCGCCCGGGAACTCGAATTCTCGCTGGAACAGCGGGAACCGACCTCCTGGCGCAAGATTCACGCCGCGGTGAACGGCACCCACGGAGATAACTCTCCCGGCTACGCTCCCGGCCGGCAGGGCTTCATGGAAGCAAGGCGGGTCGGACTGGAGATCGGGCGGCAGGCAGTGGCGCTGTTCGACTCACTGCAGACTGTTCCCGGTGATGCAATAATTGTTTCATCGGCCTGCCGGGAGGTCGATTTGTACCGGGATAATACAATCAATGGGGTCTCTCTCTGCGACCGACCCGTGGTGGGCAACGCCCTGACGGCCGGGGCAGAGGACGGCAAGACGCCGGTCCTGCGATGGCTCCCCTTTTTCCATGAGGGATGGGCAACGTCACGGTGGGTCTTTACCGGTTCATGCCAGGGATACAAGCGACATATCGGAGGCATTTTCCAGCCCCTGGTGCTTAAAAAGAAGGATTTCCCCCACCATTTGTTTTTCCAGACGATCCGGGTGGGAGACGTTATCCTGGTGCCGCTTCCCTTTGAGGTGACCTGCCAGGCCGGACGACGGATTTCCCGGGCGGTGGAACGGGCGGCGGGCGGTGATTCCGGCCGTGCGGTCGTGGTCAGCTGCGCCAACGGATATTTCGGATACGTCACCACGCCGGAGGAATATTCCCGCCAGCACTATGAGGGCGGTCATACCCTGTACGGTCCCAATACGGCCGCTTTTCTGGAGCAGCATGCCGCCGCCCTGGCGGTCGCCATGGAAAAGGGAGGGGTAAGGGATGTTCCGGAGGCGTGGCGATTCGACCTCACCACGGCCGCCTATTTTCCGGAACGGCAAGCCTGTCCGGGAAAAAGGGAAGAGGTGGCAATGCCCGCCTTCATTAAGGCCGGAGACAATGCCGAGCCCTGCTGGACATACCGCTGGAAAGACGTCTCCCCTGGATCCATTGATTATCATCAGCCCCTGATCCGGATTGAAACGAGCCGTGACGGTGGCGACTGGCGGGAGCTGGTGACGGATGAGAGACCGGTGAATGATGAAGGGTATGATGTGTCCGTGAATTTTCTCAAATGGGCGGACGGCCGGCGGATGGGAGTGTATGAAGCCCGGTGGTATAATCCCCGGATTCCGGAAGGCGCGGCCTGCCGGTTTGCGGTGTTGCCGCGGCCGGGGCAGGACGTGTTTTACTCCTCGGTTTTCCGTTGAACCAGAACCGGAGATGATGACGGGTATGGCCGATAAATCCGTATTGACGCAGATATATGAAATCCAGTCCCCCCGGGTGGCGGATAAACTCCTGGCCATGGGCGTTGATCACATCGGCAGCGTGGTCTTGGACGAACGGAACTGGAAGATACCCGAACTGAAGGAAACAGTGCGACTGGTATCGGAAAGCGGCGCCAGAAGCAGCCTGCTCCCCCTGTTTTCTTCAGCGGACGCGGTTTGCCGGGCGCTGGATTATTATCAGCCGGATATTGTTCATCTGTGTGAGACCATCCCTTCAGCTCCGGACTTTCGTCGGCGGATCGACAGTCTTGGAACGGCTCAGGCCAGGATCAGGGAGCGTTTCCCCGGGATCAGCGTTATGAGAAGCCTGCCGGTGGGACCGCCGGGAATGGAACAGAAAGAGCGGCTCATGGAAATGGCGGCCCGGTTTGAGCCCATCAGCGATTTTTTCCTGACCGATACGGTTCTGCCGGTATCTCCGGATCCCGGCAATAAAGAACAGCCGGTGCCGGGTTTTGTCGGCATTACCGGCACAACCTGCGACTGGGAGATGGTGGCGGAACTGGTGAAATTCACCCGGGTGCCGGTGATCCTGGCCGGCGGACTGTCCCCGGACAATGTGTATGAAGCCATCGTCCGGACCCGGCCGGCCGGGGTGGACAGCTGCACCCGGACCAACCGGGACGACGGCCGCGGGGGGACCGTGCGTTTTGAAAAGGATTACGATAAAGTGCGTCGTTTTGTTGAAGAGGTGCGAAGGGCGGAAGCAGACGGGTAAAAAGAATCGCGACATATCCCGTCGTCGCCCTTTGTTTCAGGAAGAATGGATGTTGATTTTAATAAAAAATGAGGAGATCAGAAGAAGATGTATGAAGCCGCGGAATTCAAAAAAGGCCTGAAAATCGCTATAGACGGGGATCCTTACGTGATTGTCGATTTTCAATTTGTCAAACCCGGAAAAGGGCAGGCGCTTTACAAGTGCCGGCTCAAGAACATGAAAACCGGGTCGCAGTTCGATCAGACCTTCAGGAGCGGGGACAAGGTGGACAAAGCCGATCTGGAGGAGCGGAAGATGGAATATCTTTACGCCGACAGCAATGGTTACTGTTTCATGGATTCAAATACCTATGAACAGGTCACCATCTCCGCCGATCAGGTCAGTGACGTTAAGGACCTGCTGAAAGAGAACACGGTTTGTGACGTGCTCTTTTATGATAACGCGCCCATCGGCATTACCCTGCCCAATTTCATCGAACTGAAGGTGACAAAAGCGGACCCCTGGGCAAAAGGGGACACCGCCGCCGGCAGCACCAAACCGGTTACCCTGGAAACCGGATGCGTGCTGCAGGTCCCCCCGTTCATTGAGGAGGGCGAGGTTCTGAAAGTGGATACCCGGACACGGGCTTACGTGGAGCGCGTCAAAGGATAGGGCATGACCGATCAGTTCAACAAGACGGTTCTGCTGGTCGATGACGACCGGATGTTTCTGGATTCCCTGGAGCAGTTCATGCTGCAGCGGGGGTATTACAGCAAATCCGCCCGTGACGCCGAGAGTGCCCTGAAAATCATACGGGATTTTTCCATCGACGTGGTGGTGGCCGATGTGGTGCTCCCCGGTAAAGACGGCATCGCCTTGATGAACGAAGCCAAGGCCCTGTTTCCGGACATGGACTTTATCATCATGACCGGTCATACCGGGGAACACTCCTATGTGGAAATCATCAATGCCGGCGCCTCCGACTATCTGGTCAAACCGTTTGAAATGATGGAACTGGTCGCCCGCATCGAGCGGATAAAGCGGGAAAAAAAGCTGGTCAAACAGTTCCAGAACACCAATGAACGGTTGATGGAAACGGTTAACCAGGTCAACCGGATGATGAACGAGGTGCGTCAGACGGCCCAGGCGAAAAGCGATCTCCTGGCCAGCATCAGCCACGAAATCCGGACACCCCTGACCGGGATCCTGGGGTTTACGGATATCCTCCTGTCCACCGGACTGAACGATGAGCAGATGAGCTACGCCGCCAATATCAAGATGAGCGGCGAGGTGTTGCTGTCCCTGTTGAACGACCTGCTGGACTCCTCCAAGATCGAAGCCGGCAAGATGAAACTGGAAAACATTGTTTTTGACCCGGAGATCATCTGTTTTGATGTCTGCGATCTGATCCGTCCCCGGCTTTACCGTAAGCCGGTGGAACTGATCTGCCGCATCGACGACAACGTTCCGGCCAAGGTTTACGGAGATCCCCATCGCTTCCGGCAGGTGCTGTTGAATTTGATGAGTAACGCCGCCAAGTTTACCGGTTCCGGCGAAGTGCTGCTGTCCCTCGGCGCCCGAGCCGATGACGGGGACCCGGATGCGATAGCGCTTCATGTTGCGGTGAAAGATACCGGTATCGGGTTATCTCCGGCGGATATGAAAAACCTGTTTGAACCTTTTCGCCAATTTCACGATTCGACTGCCAGGCATTATGGCGGCACCGGACTGGGCCTTTTCCTCTGCAAGAGCATCGCGGCGTTAATGCATGGTGATATAACGGTGGAGAGCGCTCCCGGCAAGGGAAGCGTTTTTCATTTTTCCTCGCGGATGAAAGTGGTCGACGGCGGATCGCCGAAACGATTTCGAACGACCCGGGTGCCGCCGGGAAAAATTCTTGTGGCCGATAATAACCAGACTAACCTGGAGATCCTCGGTCATTTTCTGGAATCAGCCGGAATGACAGTGGAGCTTCGTGACAGCTGCGAGAATATCCCGGATATTCTTGGCAGGGCGCAAAAAACCGGGAGACCGTTTGATCTGTGTGTCATTGAGGCGGCACTGGCCAGTGAAGAACCGGGTGATTTTTTTTACATTCAAAAGATTCGAAAGACCGATCCGCCGACGGACCGCATCCCGTTGATCGCCACCTCCGATCCTTTTTCCGGGAGCGCCGGCAAATGTCTGGAGGCCGGTTTTGACGGGTTTCTTCCCAAGCCGCTACGGCGGGATCAGTTGTTTTTTCTGATTCATCATCTGATTCACGGGGAAGGCGGAAGCCCAGTTCCCGCGGAACCTCCTTGCCAACCGATATCCGGTCCCCGCGGCATCGGCGAAGACCAATCCCGGGCCGCCATCCTGCTGGCGGAAGATAATCCCGTGAATCAGAAACTGGTGGTGGCCATACTCAAAAAAGCCGGGTATCCGGTGACGGTTGCCGAAGACGGCCGTCAGGCCGTGGAGCGATATACTTCCGCTCCGGATGAGTACCGCCTGATACTCATGGACGTTCAGATGCCGGAGCTGGATGGCATCGCCGCCGCCAGGGAAATTCGCCAATGGGAATCGGGGCAGGATCTGGAGAAATCCAATCCCGGTATGATGTCGCGGCATGTCTGTATCATCGCGGTTACCGCCGGAGCCGTCGATCAGGATAAGAGCCGGTATGTCCAGGTCGGCATGGATGATATCCTTTTTAAACCCATCCAGGCGGATGCCTTGCTGAATTTGATCAGAAAGTGGCTGGAAAAACCGTGCCGACCGGAGAGCCCATGATGACGGCCGCTGAAACCAGTCGGCAATACTATCGCGTGGCCGGACGAGACATCTCTTTTTTCCGTTTTATCCTGGAAGGGTATGACGGCCTGGCGGTCCTGACCACGCTGGACGCGCAGTCCGGTCAGGTGGTGCTGACGGTGGCCCCGGGGTGTGAGCGGGACGTGGCCGGGATCATCAGCGGACTGAAAGACGAAATCATGATTGAACCGGTGCCGGCACCGGGAAAAGACAGTGATTTAACGGATGACGATGCGCTCTTACTTTATTAATACCATCGGCTGCCAGATGAATATATATGATTCATCGCGAATGTCCGCCATGCTGACCGCCCTGAATTTTCGGGAGGTTGACTCTTTTCGCGAGGCCGATCTGATTATCGTCAATACCTGCACCATCAGGGACAAAGCCAGGCAGAAAGCCGTCAGCTTTCTGGGCCGTCTGGCATCACGAAAAAGGAAAAATCCCCGGGTTATCGTCGCGGTCGGCGGGTGCGTCGCCCAGCACGAGGGAAGGGCTCTGATCGACCTTTTCCCGCATATCGACATCGTCTTCGGGACCCATGCTGTGACCCGGCTGCCGGAATTCCTGAATCTGGTCGAGGACGGGTACGGCCCGGTCGTTGACGTCGGCCTGACGGATGCCATTGACGAGGTCCCCGGTCTGATCCGGGCGGGTGGAGCGGTTTCGGATTTTGTCACCATCATGCGGGGCTGTGACAATTTCTGCACCTATTGCGTCGTGCCTCATGTCAGGGGGAGGGAAACGAGCCGTCGGCCGGAACGGATCATCGAGGAAATCCGGCAACTGGCGGCTTCCGGCGTCCGGGAAGTCGTGCTGCTGGGGCAGAACGTAAACAGCTACGGTAACAAGGAAGGTCTTTGCTCTTTCCCGCGGCTGCTGGCCATGGTTAATGAGGTGGCGGGAATCGAACGGATCCGCTTTACCACTTCCCACCCCAAGGACCTGTCCGATGAGCTGATTCGTTCCTATGCCGGACTTGAGAAGCTGTGTCACCATTTTCATCTGCCGGTTCAGTCCGGTTCCAGTCGGATACTGGAACGGATGAACCGCCGCTACACCCGGGAACGGTATCTGGAGCGGGTCGAGCGGCTTCGGGAGACGGCAGCCGACATCGCCATCACAACCGATATCATCGTCGGTTTCCCGGGCGAGACACCGGCGGACTTTGAGGAAACGGTCAGTCTGATCCAGGCGGTCGAGTTTGACGGCATTTTCGCGTTCATGTATTCGGATCGATCCCTGGCGCCGGCCGCCAAATTCCCCGACAAGATTCCTTCGGCCGAAAAGAACCGGCGGTTGAACCTTCTGCTTGATCTTCAGAAAGGAATCAGCGAAAGTAAAAACAGCGCTCTGGCCGGGCAGATCCTGCCGGTTCTGGTGGAGGGGCCAAGCCGGCGGTCAGGTGGAAGCACCGGTTCAGGCGCCGGGTTGGAACGGCAGTGGACGGGCCGCACCTCCACCAACAAGGTTGTCAACTTTATGCTGTCCGGGAGCCTGTCGCCAACGCCCACAGTCAACGCCGGCGATATGGTCCGGGTGTATATTGAAGCCGGATTCGCCCACAGCCTTTCCGGACGGATTGTTTCCGAAGAAAATAATTCCATGAATACGGGGGAAAGTTTTCATGCTGCATAAGGTCAAGATTCTCGGGCTGACGGTTGACGAAGAATCCAACGCGCCGATTCTGGTTCTTCGAACCATCGACACCAACGAGACGATTCCCATCTGGATCGGCCTGCTGGAGGCGGCGTCCATCGCTTCGGCCCTGCAGAAGATCGATTTCGAGCGGCCCATGACCCACGACTTGTTCAAAAATTTCATCACCCGCATGGGCGCGACGCTGACGAAAATCGAAGTCTGCGATTTGAAAGAGAGCACCTTTTTCGCGACGCTTTATTTTGCCCATGACGACAAGCTGTTTTCCATGGATGCCCGGCCGAGTGACGCCATCGCGCTCTCCATCCGGTTCGGTGCGCCAATTTATGTGGACGAAAAGGTCATTGACGCGTTGACGCCGCGGCAGGGCGGTAAACCGATCGAAATGGGAGACGACAGCGAGGAAGGAAAGAAGTGGGCGGAGTATCTGGATAAGCTGTCACCGGATGATTTCGGAAAATACAAGGTATAACGGAGATGATCGATTTACACACGCATACATTGTTCAGCGACGGGGTTCTCATCCCTTCTGAGCTGGCCCGGCGGGCCGAACACGCGGGCCTGGCGGCCATCGGCATGACCGACCACGGCGATTCCTCCAATATCGATTTTATTATTCCCCGGATCGTGGCCATCGCCGATGAGTTGAACAAGGTGATGTCGATTACCATTATCCCCGGCATTGAGATTACCCATGTTCCGCCGGTGCTGATTCCGGGCGTCTGCGCCCGGGCGCGCGATCTGGGCGCCCGGATCGTCATCGTTCATGGCGAGACCCTGGTGGAGCCCGTGGCCGCGGGGACCAACCGGGCGGCCATCGAGGCGGGCGTGGACGTGCTGGCCCACCCGGGTCTGATCACGGAGGAGGAGGTGATCGCCGCCGGTAAAAAGAACGTCCTGCTGGAAATCACTACCCGGGCCGGGCACTGTCTGGCCAACGGTCATGTGGCCGCCCTGGCGCGGAAACACGGGGTGGGGATGGTCATCGATACCGATTCCCATTCTCCTTCTGATCTTAAAGACCGGGAAAGCGCCCGACGCATCGTCCTCGGGGCCGGGCTGGCCGATACGGATTTTGAGCAGATGCAGAAAAACGCGGCGGCGTTTCTGTAAGCGGTAATGGAGAAGCAATGAATTTCGCGGTTATCGGTACCGGCGCGGTCGGCGGCTATTACGGCGGGCTGCTGTGCCGTCACGGGTTTGACGTCCATTTTCTACTGCACAGCGATTATGATCATGTCCGTGAACACGGGCTGCAAATTGATTCCAAAGACGGTGACTTTCTGCTGGAAAGGGTCAACGCTTACGGCCGGGCCGAAGACATGCCCCGCTGCGACGTGGTCATCGTCGCCTTAAAAACCACCGCCAATGAATGGTTGGCCGCGATCCTGCCCCATGTGGTCAAACCAGGCGGTGTGGTGGTGGCCCTGCAGAACGGTTTTGAAGTAGAACAGACGATTCATCGGATCGTTCCTGACGCGATCGTCATTGGCGGTCTTTGTTTTCTGTGCAGCAATAAAATAGGGCCGGGCCACATCCATCATCTGGATTTCGGCGCCGTCCGCATGGGAGAATTCCGGCCCGACGGCTCGGCCGCCGGACTGACACCGACCCTGGAAAGAGTGGCCGGAGCCTTCCGGGCGGCCGGCGTCAAGGTGGACGTCACTGATAACCTGGCTCTGGCCAGGTGGCAGAAGCTGGTCTGGAACATGGCTTTTAACGGGGTTACGGTGGTGCTGGGAGCGACCACTGACCAGTTGATGGCGGATTCCTCCTCCCTGGCGCTGGTTCGCTCCATCATGGAGGAGGTCGTGGCCGGTGCCCGGGCCTGCGGTTATCCCCTGGAGGATAAATTCATCGAACTGATGATCGGGGTCACCCGGAACATGGTCGCCTACAGTCCCAGCATGAAATTGGACTTTGAGGCCCGGCGTCCCCTGGAAATCGAGGAGATTTACCGGCATCCCATTGCCGCGGCCCGCGCGGCCGGCGTGGCCATGCCAAGAGCGGAAACCGTCGCCCGGCAGCTGGATTTTCTGGACCGGCGGAACAGACGGTGACAATCTGATGATCGCGGTTCTGGTCAGCGGCGGTATCGATTCCCTGATGGCCGCCCGGGTTCTGAAACACGAGGGCGAGCGGGTTATCGGCCTGCACCTGCGAACGGGGTATAATGACCTGTCCGATGAGGAGGTCCGCCTGATTTCCGAACGGGCCGGTATGCCGGTTGAAACCATCGACTGCCGGGATGCGTTTCAATCCCTGGTCGTTGATTATTTCATTGCCGCCTATCTTGAAGGCGAAACCCCCAACCCCTGCCTGCGCTGCAACCCGACGATCAAGTTCGGCCTGGGACTGGATTACGCCCTGAACCGGGGCGCTGATTCCATTGCCACCGGTCACTACTGTATGATCAGGCGTGAGGGAGGTCACCCGCGTCTGGCCCGGGGGCTTGATCAACAAAAGGATCAGAGCTATTTCCTGGCGTTGGTGACGGAAGCCCAGCTTTCCCGCCTCTGTTTTCCGGTGGGGGGGATGACCAAGGCGGCGGTTCAGTCTCTGGCCCGGGAGATGGAACTGGCGCCGGTTGTGGCCAGGGAAAGTCAGGACGTCTGTTTTATCGGGCGGGAGGAAACTTACGCGGATCTAATCGGCCGTCAGGTCGGACTGACCCGGCAGCCGGGTCTGATCGAGGATATCCGCGGCAACGTGATCGGCGAGCATGGCGGTGTGCACCTGTTTACCGTGGGCCAGCGCCGGGGCATCAACTGCCCGGCCGCAAAACCTTATTACGTGGCGTCCATTGACCGGCGGAGCAACCGTATCCGGGTCGGCTTCCGGGAAGACCTGATGATACCCGAATGCCGGGTAAGGGCAATTAATTGGATCGGACGCGGCCCTGACGCGGATTTCACCTGTACGGTCAAAGTCCGTTATCAGCACCGGCCGGCTCCGGCACGGGTGACGCTGCTGCCGGATTTTCATGCCCGACTAACCTTCGAGGAACCCCAGTTCGGCGTGGCGCCTGGGCAGGGCGCCGTTTTCTATGAAAATGATATCGTCCTGGGGGGCGGCATTATCACCGTCGGTTGAATTTCATGAATACCTTTTCTATCGTCACCCTGGGCTGTAAGGTCAATCAGTTTGAATCAGACGCGCTGACGGGTTTATTAACCGCCGCCGGCTGGCGTCAGGTCACCGGAAACGCTCCGGCCGATCTGTGTATCGTCAATACCTGCACTGTCACCGGTCGGAGCGCCGGCCAGTCCCGCCAGTTGTTGCGCCACTTTCGACGGGAGAACCCGGGAGCGTTCATTATTGCCACCGGATGTTATGCCACCGTGGCCGGTGGAGAGGTCCGCGATCTGGAATGCGTCGATTGCGTCGTCAGTCATGACGCCAAACATAAAATCCCGGAAATCGCGGCCCGCCTCCGGTCATTACCGGAACCGATACCGACGGAATCCGTTACCGGAGGAAGCAGCGCCGATATGTTCTCCTGCTTCGCCGCAGCGCCTTTCACCGGTTCCCGCGCCCGGCCGGTGTTGAAAATTCAAGACGGATGCAACGCCTTCTGTTCTTATTGCATCGTGCCTCATGCCAGGGGAAGAAGCGTCAGCATGCCCCCGGATGATGTTCTGGCCGCCGTCCGGCGGTTTTCTTCGGCCGGATATCCGGAGGTGGTGCTGACGGGAATTCATCTCGGCGCCTACGGCCTCGACCTGATGCCGCCGCACTCCCTTTATCGGCTGCTGGCGACGATAACAGAAACCGGGGCCATCGGCCGGGTCCGCCTCAGTTCCCTGGAGCCCCGGGAACTGACCAATGACATCCTCGACCTGGCGGCCCGGTCGGGCAGGATCTGCGCTCATTTTCACCTGCCGCTGCAGAGCGGATCGGATGCCGTTTTGAAGCGGATGAACCGGCCTTACACGGCCGCATTTTTTAAAGAGCGGGTGGCAGCCGTCAAGACGATCATACCGGAGGCGGCCATTGGCGTTGACGTGCTGTGCGGTTTCCCGGGAGAGGGCGACAGCGAGTTCGCCGAAACGGTGGCGCTTCTCAATGACCTGCCGGTCAGTTATCTGCATGTCTTTCCCTTTTCCTCCCGGCCGGGCACGCCGGCGGCCGGTTTTCCCGATCCGGTGCCCCCGGCGGTAATCAGCGAGCGATGCCGGGTCCTCCGCCGGATGAGCGCGGATTTCAGGGAAAGGTTCAGCCGGCAGCAGAAAGGCCGCACGGAAATTATCCGTATCGAGGACCAGCGGGACCGGGTGACCGGACTTCTGAAAGGCGTTACCGCCAATTATCTGACGGTGCTGGTGGAAGGGGACGCCGCCATTACCAACAGGGATATCCCCGTCACAATCGGGGATTGCCTGGGCGGATTGCGGGTCCGGGGGGGAATCGACTGAACCGGGAGCACGGTAATCAGAGGCGGCAATACGTTTATTTTTTGTGGAGAAAGGAAAATCCATGGGCGGGAAAAAAAGAAGGCAGGTTGAAAAATCAGCCTCTGAATTCAGCTGGAAAACACTGGCCCTTCTGATGTGCCTCGGCGCCCAGACGATGATCATGGAAATCGCCATGCCCAGAATACTGGCGCCCACATTCGGCAACACGCTGTTCTGCTGGACGGCCATTATAACCGTTGTTCTATCGGCGCTTGCTATCGGCTATTACTGGGGCGGACGGCTGGCTTCCCGTAAAAACGCGCCCGGGATAGTCATTTTCTTTTCCGCTGGTTCGGCCATATGGGTGCTGCTTCTGGGCGTCTGGGGGCAACGCCTGACTCCCGCTTTTTACGGCCTGGGGATTAAAACCGGTCCCATGCTGACGGCGATTCTATTGGCGGCTGTCCCCGCGATTCTCAGCGCCGCGGTTTTACCCATGGTGGTCGAAAGGCGGCGGACTCAGGCCGGTCTGGCCGCCGGAGAATGTTACGCCTGGTCAACCATCGGAAGCGTGGCCGGCGTATTGTCCACCGGATATTTTCTGCTTCCTCAACTGGGCATTAAAGGAACCATGATGACGGCGGCGGCAATGGTGTTCGCGGCCCTGGCCCTGCAGGGAAAAACCATGATCCCGGCGGCGGGCGTGCTTCTGACCGCGGCGGTCTACTTCATGCCCGCTTCAGGATATGCCCATGCCGTGTTTGATAAAAGCAACGGTTACCATCGCATTTTCGTGGTGGAAAGCGATCCCCGGAAAAACATCCGGTCTTTGTTTCTGGATAACTCCCTGGAGGGTTCGGTCAGTAAAGACAGCGCTTTCCCGGTATTGAGCTACCAGCAGATGATTGCCGATATCGCAAAACAGGTTCCCGGTCCGGAGAGCGCTTTTTTTATAGGTGGCGGCGCTTTTACCATGCCGGTTTATCTGAAAACCATCTTTCCGGGCATGTCCATTAATGCCGCCGAGATCGACCCCGATGTTCTCTCGACAGCCGTCACCTTTCTGGGGTTGAAACCCGAATTCAATATTCTCATCGGCGACGGCCGATGTCTTCTCCGGGATCAGTCTGAAACTTACGACCTGATCGTCAATGATGCCTTCAAGGGGATGAAGGAGATCCCGTTCCATCTGGTAACCCAAGAGTTTCACAGCCTTGTGGCGAGTAAACTGACCGCTAAGGGGCTCTATGCCGTCAACGTCATCGGGCTGCCCTCCAGAAGCCGTTTTACCCGCTCGCTTCTTTATACGTTAAGCCGTGAATTTGACCACATCTCAATTGTACCCAACTCTTCCGGCTGTACGGAAAACATCTGGATACTGGCCAGCCGCTCGCCGCTGCATTATGGCCGTCAACCCCTCGAGTCAGAAATGGACCGTCTGCTTTTCAGCGATGACCGGTCGCCGGTAGAGTTTCTGATCGCCCGGGATTTTACTGATTGAACCTCCCCATTTAACGAAAGGCGGAATCAGTCCGAAAAAGAAATCTTGACAATTGACTTTGTTAACCTTTACGTTAAGGTTAAAGGGGACACCATGAATCAGAACGATCACAAAGAGATATTTTATACCATAGCCGATCTGGCCCGGGAGTTTGACGTCAGTAAACGGGCCATCCGCTTTTACGAAGAAAAGAATCTGATCTCCCCCGGCAGAACCAAAGGGAATTACCGGTTATATTCCAGACGGGACAGAAGCCGTCTTCGCCTGATTCTCCGGGGCAAGCGGTTTGGTTATACGCTGGATGAAATATCAGAAATTATTGGTTTTAATAATGTTGACACGGAAGAAAAGGACCAGATCCGCAAGGCCATCGAATTCGGAAAGAAAAAGATCGATGATATCCGGGAACGAATAAATGAATTGCAGCTTCTGGAACAGGAGATGCTCGGACTCGGGAAAACCCTTAAGCGGCGCCTGGCCGAACTCGAAAAAAAATAGTTTGGGTCAGATCATTCCACGGGCTTGTTTGATATTTTCATAAGACCGCTGAATTTCCCGGAACCTCTCCGTGGCTGAAATGGTGAACTCCTCGGGTAATCCCCGGGATAGAACCTTGTCCGGGTGAAATTCCGACACCAGTTTACGGTACTGTTTGCGGATCCGGTCGTCGGAATCACTGCCGGCGCAATCGAGCATCGCGTAATCCATATCCAGATTGCGGATATGTTCTTCCGGCGGACGATGGCGGGAAGAGTCACCCGAATGAAACGATTCAGCCTGTTCATCCGGACGCCCGGTCCCGTTAACGTCAAAAGCATGCCCGAACAACGCTCCAGCCAAGGCACCGGCGGGCCCTCCCAGCATAAACCCGACGGCGCCGCCCACCACTTTCCCGATCCAGCTCATGGCGTCTTTTGACATATCCTTATTTACCGGTATTCCGTGGCGTCCCCGGAAAAATGTCAGCCGGAATGAAACGAAACGCTACATTACGCGGCTGCTTTCTGGCGGGCTTTAAAATTTTTAAGCATTTCGTTGGGCACCACCCGGATCAGTTCAGACAGCGTGGTGGAGGACATTTTGGCCAAACCGTCATCCACCATGGTCATCATGCCGTTGGTCTGGGCCAAAGCTTTAATTTCAGATACCGGCGATTCCCTGTTCAGCGCCCGGGCAATGTCCTGATCGACAATCAGAATTTCAGAAATCAGGGTCCGACCGTTGAACCCGGAGTAATTGCAGTCCGGGCAGCCTTCACCCCTGAAAAATTCGATATGTTCGGGATAGGTGAAGAACAGCGGTTCCCATTCATATTCCGAAGGCCGGTAGCGCACCCGGCAAACCGGGCAGATTCTTCTCAGCAGGCGCTGGGCCACTACGCACATCAGACTCGAGGCCAGCTGGTTATAATCGATACCCAGATCGATCAGCCGGGTAATGGCGCCGGCGGCGTCATTGGTGTGGACGGTGCTGAGCATCAGGTGACCGGTCTGGGCGGCATCGAAACTGATGTGGGCCGTTTCCTGGTCACGGATTTCGCCGATGAGAATGATGTCCGGGTCAAGCCGAAGAAACGAACGCAGCAGACGGGCGAAGTTCAGGTTGATCTTGGCATTGATCTGGGTCTGCATGATGCCCGGGAAACTGTATTCGATGGGGTCTTCGGCGGTGATGATTTTTACCGACGGGTTATAAACGTATCGCAGGGCGCTGTACAGGGTGGAGGTTTTGCCGCTGCCGGTGGGACCGGAAACCAGAATCATGCCGGCGGCGCTTTTGAGCAGTTTTTTGAACGGATCGGCCACGTGCAGGGAATGGTCCAGGGAGTCGATGTCCACCTTGGCTTTGCGGGGATCAAGAATCCGGATAGTGACGTTTTCTCCTACGATACCCGGACAGGTGGCCACCCGGAAATCCAGATCAACCGGTTCTTTTCTAATCGGATCGAAATAGTTGACCCGGAAGACGCCGTCCTGGGGAAGCCGCCGCTCGGCAATGTCCAGATTGGACATGACCTTTACGCGGGAAATGACGCTGTTGACCAGTTCCCGCAGCTTGTTGTCCAGCCAGCCTTGCTGCAGGGTCTGAAGCATGCCGTCGATGCGGTATCGGAGTTGCGGGTTTTTCCGGTCCTGCTCGATATGGATGTCGCTGGCGTTGTTGGCGATACCGTATTTGATGATGTAGTTGACCAGTTCCATGGCTTCGATTTTTTCCAGGCCATAGTCGGTTTTGGCGCCCGGTTTGAAGTCATCGGTCTGGGTGTCCAGCGAAATATGCAGTGACTCGACATTCAGCGCCGTTCCTTTCGGCACGGCGGTTTTGGCCGACGCGGCGGTTTTGGCCGGGCTGGCTTGATATAATTCGTCAAACAGCCGGATGAAATTATCTTCGGTGATAAAGAGACAGGACATCTCCAGGTAGGTATACACGTTTTTGATGTCCGTGGCCGCGGATAGATGCTCGGGGTCATAGGTCGCGACCGTCATTTTTCTGCCCTCCAGCGAGATCGGCAGAATGCGGTTTTTCAGGGCGTATTTCTGCCCGATGATGTTGGTCAGGGCGGTTTTCTGCGCTCCGAACAGATCCAGTTTGGTGATCTTTCTGAAGGGGATATTATGCTGTATGGACAAGGCGTGATACAGCTGATCCATGGTGATCAGATTTTTTTCCATCAGGATTTTACCCAGGGGCATTTCCCGGTGAAACTGCTCCTGAAGAGCGGTCATCAGCCGGGATTGATCCAGGATGCCTTCCTTGACGAGAATTTCACCGAATTTGATCTGCTTGCCGTATTTCTTGAGAACATAATCCAGGTCAGCCGGGTTGATGACGCCCATGTCGCACAGAATCCGGCCGAGGGTTTTCGGCGATCTTTTGGCGTTCAGGGCCCGGTTGAGTTCATCCGGGGTAATCAGCATCAGTTTCAGGGCGATGTCGCCGAACACGGCGGCCCCGAGATTTTCAAACAGGATTTCCTCAAGCTTATCGCCCGTAAGGACTCCTTTTTTGATAAGCGCCTCTCCCAGAGAACTCGATTCCGTGTTATCCTTGAGCAGATCATACAGTTCCGGTTTTCCGATAAGGCCCTTCTGTACACAGATAAGGCCGATATTGGAATCAAGGGGAGGGTGCCCCAGGATGAACTTGATCTGATCCCGGGACAGCCTGTCAAGGGGGGGGAAGATGGGCCGGTCTGAGAATTTAATCAGTTTTTCTTCTTTTTTTTGCAGCTCGATCGCCCGGGCGATGTCGTCGGCGGTCGCGAAGCCTTCCTTGATCAGGCAGTCACCAATACGGATGGAAGCGGTCAGGCTTTCCTTGACAGTATTTTTTTTGTCCATAAGAGATCCCCGTTTGATTGATTATTAGGAAAAGTTAATATAATCTTTTTGTAATGTAACAGGCAATAAAAAAAAGCTTTTTTGATATTTTTTGGCCGTTTTGATTGACTTGACTGTAAACGGTGTTTCGGTTATATATCGAACAAATTTTTAAATTCATGAACCGATTGCAGGCGGGAGGCGGAATGCGTATTCATGGGATAAAGGCCAGAGATTTACCGGATCTCTGGTTTCAGGCTGTGTATGATATTCTTGACAACGGTCACCGATTCACCATCGACCGGGGCTCCTTCGCCGGTCAGACACGCCTGGAATATGATTATTTCACCGGTCTGGTCAGTTTTCCCGGCACCCGGCCGCTACTGCCGGATATTCCCCCCTCCTGCGGCATACCCAACCCGGTAGAGGAAGGGTATGTATATGGCGGGCAGGGGTACGACCGGGCCTACATCGAGTATCTGATGACCCCGCGAAAGGAACCGGGCGAGTCCTATACTTATGGCGAACGATTGACCCGGGCCCCCCTTTTCGGCGATAAGCTGGAATGGTGGCGGCAAAAAGATCCGGATATCGTCGACAGCCGGGAGCCGGACGGCAGGGTTGTTTTTGAGGATGGCGGCCGCCTGTATATCAACCAGATCGAATGGGTAATCGACACCTATCGGAAGTTCGGCCACCGGAATAATCAAATGGTACTGCAGGTCGCCGAACCCACCGACCTGATGCTCCTCGACCCGCCCTGTCTGCGTTCCATCGATACGCGGATTCAGGACGGCCGGCTGATTTTCTTCGTTTATTTCCGCTCCTGGGACCTGTGGAGCGGGATGCCCGCCAATCTGGCCGGTATTCAGAACCTGAAAGAGTATATGGCGGGGCAGATCGGCGTGGAGGACGGGGAAATGATCGTGGAGAGCAAGGGGCTTCATCTTTACGGGTATGCGGAAGATCTGGCACGGCTGAGGTGTTTGAAGGTGTAAACCGGGCCATAAAATCAGAGCGCCGGCCGGGAGGGGATATGCACCGGGTTACTGTCGATAAAGAGAAAAACAGGCTTCTTCTGACGCTGGGGAAACTGGAGAACACCGACGAGATCCTGGAGGTGGTGGAGAAAATTAAAAACGCCTGCCGGGATTTAAAACCGGGCTTCAGTTGCTTAAATGACTTGAGAGATTATGAACTGGTGGATGTCGGAAAGGAGGCGCTCATCCGTCAGGCCCAGGAGTTTCTCATCAAGGCCGGACTGGCCCGGGTTGTACGTGTGGTCAGAAAATTCGGGACGTGGGGACATCTGCAGTTTGACAAAACGTCCATGAATGTCGGTTATCACGCCCGGAACGTCAATACCATTGAAGAGGCTTTAGTTATACTTGACAATGAGGGGGCGTGATACCTGCGCCCCGGTCTTTTCCAGGACGGATGACGGGTGAGAATATATGCTGTGGCCGATATTCACGGCCGCAAGGATCGGTTTGCGCTGATCCGGAAAAAGGCCGTTGAAACGGGAGCGGACCTGATCGTCATGGCCGGGGACATTGCCGGCCTCAATTCCCATCCGCATGTTCACGACCTCTTGAAATCCATGCCGGCGCCGGTTTTTTATGTCCGCGGCAACAGCGACCGGAGACGGACGGACCGGATGCTCCTGGCGGATCCGCTGATCACTCATCTTCATTTAAATAAAGTTCGCATCCAGGGACTATGCTTTGCCGGTATCAGCGGAACGTTTCTGCTGCCTTTCTCCTCCCGGCTGTGTTTGCGTGAAAACCGGCTGCTGTCCCGGCTGAACGATTTTTTCAACGACGTTTCCGTTCTGGTGACCCATCCTCCTCCCCGCGGTACGGTGGACAGGGTGATGGGCCGTTTTCATTCCGGATCCAGCGCGTTGCGGGCGCTGACGCTGACCTGTCAGCCGTGCGTGGTCATTTGCGGACATATCCATGAACATGCCGGAACCGTCTTTCTGGGTCGGACACTGGTGGTCAACTGCAGCCTGGCCAGGCAGGGAGCGGGCGCGCTGATTGAGTTCCGGAACGGCGACCCGCCAGAGGCGACCATGCTGGGAGTCTGAAGAAAAAAGATGGGAGAAAAATCCCCGGATATACTGCTGATTTCTCCGCAGGTCGATCTGGATACCATCGGACTGAAAAGCCTTCAAGCTTTACTGCGTCAGGCGGGTTTCAAGACGGTCATCCTCTATCTGCCGGGGCTCCGGCCCGACGATGACGCCCTGATGGAAAAGACCGCCGATCTGATCCGGCAAACCGCTCCCGGGTTTGTCGGGATCAGCCTCATGTCCCATGAGTATTACAGTGCCGCGGCCCTGAGCGCTCGCATCCGGAAGGCGGCCCCCGGAATTCCGGTGGTGTGGGGAGGCGTCCATCCCACCATCGCGCCGGAAATGTGCCTGGAGTCAGCGGACTTTGTCTGTGTCGGCGAGGGGGAGAAGGCCATGGTCGCGTTCGCGGCCGCGGTTTTCGCCGGGGAAAACACGGATGCCATTCCCGGTCTGTGGCGGAAAGAGGGTGGAAACGTTATCCGGACAGGGCCGGCTCCTCTGACCGAGGATATTGACCGGCTCCCGTTCGCGAATTTTCTGCCCGGCGACGACCTGATCGCTCATAACGGCCGGCTCCTGCCGCTTGATCAACTCCTTTTCCGGAAATATGCCCGCTGGCAGGGCATTGTCTACAGTATCATGGGCAGCAGGGGTTGTCCATTTGCCTGTTCTTACTGCTGCAATGACTTCGTCTCCCGGCTTTACGGCACGAAAGCGATTCGGCGCAGAAGCGTCAATAACATTATCGCCGAGCTGGAAAGCGCTCTGGCCGTTCGTCCGGACATCGCCTATATTAATTTTCAGGACGACTGCTTTCTGGCCTGTTCGGATGAGTATCTGGAGCAGTTCTGCGGCACCTACCGGAATCGCGTCCGCCGACCGTTCATTGTCCGCTGCATTCCCTCTTTTGTTACCGAAAGCCGCTTGCGACGACTCAAACATGCCGGGCTGTCATGGATTTCCATGGGGCTTCAGAGCGGCAGCGACCGGGTCCTGACGGATATTTACCAGCGCCGATCGCTGGTCGAAGATTTTTTGCGGGCGGCGACGCTCATCCATAAAGCGGACGTGGCCGCCTATTATGATGTGATCCTGGACAACCCCCTGGAAACGGATGATGACCGGCTGGAAACGATCCGGGCGCTGACCGCCATCTCCAGGCCTTATTTTGTTCAACTTTTTTCTCTGGCCCTTTATCCCGGGACCGGTCTGTACCGGAAGATGGCTGAGGAAAACAGCGCCGGGCGTGAAGACTACCTGGTCAAAAATTATCACGACTACGCCAAAACCGATTTAAACCGACTGATCCGGATGTCCGGTTACCTCCCCCCCGGGCTGATCAGACACCTGACAGATCTTTATAAGAAAAACAGGTTCAGCCCGCGGTTCCGTTTTCTGCTGGGGTCGGCCGGAATGGCATCGGCGCTTTTACTGGAGCCGGTCGCTTCCTTCCGGCTGATTCGAAAGAGTTGCGGCGGAGATGCCGCCCGGGCCGCCCGTCTGCTCCCGGCCTATCTGCGAGTCGGATTGAGCAGGTATGTCAAGCAGTTCCGGGGCAAGGCCGTAAAGCGGATCGAATGCATGATCCGTGATCATTCCTCCGCCGGCGGGTAACCGGATAGCGGCTTACACCTGCCATAAAATGTCTGGAAACAGAAAAATCCTTAAGGATTTTCTTGACATACCGTTGTTTTAATAATAGAAGTTGCAAAAATCATCTAAAGGGAAAAAGCGTCAGGCAACAGAACCGTGATCCCGTGGATTATGGAGGAGGGGAACCAATGAGCGATATGGAATCCGGAGGCTTGTTCCTTCCGGACAATATTGATGAATTGAAGGCGCAGTATCTGGCGCTGCTGAAAGCCAATAACTGCCTCAACGAACGGGTTCTGGAGCTATATACCCTTTATAATGTCAGCCGGACGTTGAGCGCTTCCCTGCAGGTTTCCGATCTGTTTGAGCTGGTCGTCGGTTTGATCGGAGAATCCCTGAACGTGGATCAGTACTGTCTGATGCTTCTGGATAAGGAACTTCAGAAACTTCAGATTCGGGCCAGTCACGGTATGCCGGAAGACATCCTGAACCGCGGGGAGGTCAAGGTAACGGAAGGCGTTTCCGGACGAGTGGTGTCCAGCGGGCAGCCGCTGGTGATCGACGATATCAGCGCCGAGAAGGACTTTTTCTATTTTCCTAATTCCGGTATTCATCAGGGCAGTTATCTGGGGCTCCCCCTGAAGAACGTCAACGGCGCCATCATGGGTGTTCTGAATGTGCACAAGCCGATAGTGAATGGTTTTTCACAGACTGACTTGCGGCTCTTTGCGGCCGTGGCCGAACATGTCGCCATAGCGATCAATAACGCCATGACGTTCCAGCAGACCCAGGAGCTGATCCGGCGGGACGAACTGACCGGACTGTTTAACCGCCGGTATTTCTTCGAGCGCTTTGAACGGGAGATTTACCGCTCCCGCCGGTATGGCCGGTTTATTTCCCTGCTGATGATCGATATCGACCATTTCAAGGAGTATAATGATAATTACGGTCACTTGAGAGGAGACCGGGTACTCAAGCACGTGTCCCAGATTCTTGAGTGTTCCCTGCGGCAGGTGGATGTGGTGGCCCGTTACGGCGGGGAGGAGTTCCTGGTGCTGCTTCCGGAAACCCCCAAAGAGAAGGCCGCCATCGTCGGTGAGAAGCTTCGTAAGGCAGTGGAAGCAATTGATTTTAACGAAGACGCGCCCCATCTCGGTCCCTGCACCCTGACCGTTACGGTCGGTGTGGCCGGCATACCGGATGACGCCAGTGCCACCCTCGATGCCCTGGATATCGCCGACAAGGCGCTTTACCTGGGAAAGGCCCGGGGGAGGAACCAGGTCTGCACCACGGTTCTGGCGGAAATGATCGAATAAATATGTGGCAGCAAGAAGGAGGCGTTATCATGGTCCGATTCAGTATGTTGGCCGCAGTCGCGCTGATGGCGGTCATCGCCATAACGGGCTGTACCGGTAACGGTAAAAACGAAGAGGCGACTCTAAAGGCCGTTATCGAAAACAACGTGACGGCGCTTCAGGAGGAGAATGTTGAAAAATACATGTCTACCCTGCACCCGGATAGCCAGGGCTATGCCAGAATGAAAGCGATTTGCCCCCAGATTTTTCAGATTTATGACCTGCAGCACAAACTCATCGATATCAAGGTGCTCGATGTTTCCGGCGACACGGCCAGGGTTCGCACCACACAGGAAGCCAGGCGGATTGCAGGGCCTGAAAATTACCGGAGTAACCGATCGACGATGGTCCATACCCTGAAAAAAGACCAGGGACAGTGGAAGATTTTCCAGTCGGACCAGGAGAGCATGGAAAACATTGAATGATCGAACAGGAAAGTACCCGCCATGCCGTCTCCGGACTCACGCTCTCTTGAAGCGTTGAAACAACAGGCCATCGTTGATTTCAGCCGTCATGTTTCCTCCGCCAAGGCATGTTTCTGGCAGCAGCTGGAAATGGATGTCGTCATGGGCCGGCGGGAAGGCCCTTTTTTCTGGGATCTGGACGGAAAGAAGCGGTACTGGAACCTGCATTGCAACGGCGGTGTTTACAACCTGGGGCACCGCCATCCTCAAATCATCCGGGAGCTGGAGCTGGCCTTGCGGGACCTGGATATGGGCAACGGCCATCTGATCAGCAAAGCCAGGGCGGATCTGGGAAGACGTCTGGCCGAGTTGATGCCCGGAGACCTGGATTACGTCGTCTTCGGCGTCAGCGGCGGGGAAGCCGTGGACCTGTCCATCAAGGTCGCCCGGGCTTTTACGGGCCGGGCCGGTATCATCTCCGCCCTGGGCGGTTACCACGGCCATACGGGCCTGGCCCTGGCGGCCGGAGACCGCAAGTACCGGGAGCCTTTCGGCCCGTCCTGTCCCGGTTTCCGGCAAGTCCCCTTTAACGACATCAACGCCATGGAAGCGGCCGTTGACGTGGAAACGGCGGCGGTGATTCTGGAAACCGTTCCGGCCACCCTGGGAATACCCGTCCCTTCTACGGATTATTTTTCCGCCGTTGGGCGCATCTGCCATGAACGCGGCGCCCTGCTGATCATGGACGAGGTGCAGACCGGTTTCGGACGGACCGGCAAATTGTGGGGATTTGAACACTTCGACGTTCTGCCGGACATGGTGGTCCTGGCCAAAGGCATGTCCGGCGGCATTTATCCCATTACCGCCACGGTGTTGCGGAAACCCCTGGAATCGGTATTTCACGCCGATCCCCATATCCATGTTTCCACCGGCGGCGGCTCCGAACTGGGCTGCCGGGTAGCGCTCAAAGTGCTGGAATTATCATCGGCCCCGGATTTTCTGGATCACGTCAACCGGCTGTCGGAATATTTCCGGACCGGCATTGAAAAACTGGCCGGCCGTTATGAAGTTCTCCGGGGCCTGCGTCAACTGGGCCTTTTCATGGGCCTGGAGATGGCGGACGAATTTTGCGGCCAGCTGATGTGCAAAGCCGCCTTTGACAACGGATTGTTCATGGTTTACGCTAATAATCGCAAGTCGGTTGTCCAGTTTCTCCCGCCGCTGATTATCACCGTCGACCAGGCCGATGAGATCATGGAAGGACTGGACCGGGCCCTGAAGCTGACCGGGGAGTTGCGGGATTTCTTCGGTCCGGCCGGGGGATCCCATGAGGCTTGATCAGGACCTGCTTACGCGCTTCGAGGCCGGTCTGGATCCGCAACGGATAGAGCGATCAACCGTCCCGGCCGTGATGATCGGATACGGTGAGATCTCGGCTATTTTTCACATCAACGGCGATACCGGCACCGCTTACAAGCGCATGCCTCTTTTTTCTTCCCGGCAGGCGGCGCAGGCATACGCGGAACTGCATGATGAGTATTGCCGGCTGTTACGTCAGGCCGGTCTTGATATTCCGGACAGCGACACGGCCGTGGTGGCGGTGCCGCGGCGGCCGGTCGTTCTGTACATCGCTCAGCGGACCCTGCCGTCAGACTGTTTCTGCCATCGTCTGATCAACACACTGCCGGCCGACCGTATCGGCGATCTGCTGCGGCGGATTATCGCCCAGCAGGAACTGATCCGGAAGTTTAACCAAACCGTCCGTCCTCATCTGGAAATCGCCGTGGACGGCCAGTTGTCCAATTGGGCCATCGACGGTGACATCGATACCGGCCGGATCTGTTTTATCGATACCTCCACGCCATTTATTCGCCGGCAGGGGCGGCAGCAGCTGGATACGGCGCTTCTGCTCCGTTCCGTTCCTTTTCTTGTCCGCCGGCTGACAAAGTTGTTTCTGGCTGACGGCGTACTGGATCGCTATTTTGATCACCGCCAGAACCTGATTGACCTGGTGGCCAACCTGTTTAAGGAACAGCGGCCCGATCTGATTCCCGCGGCCATATCCCTTATGAACGAATCGCTGCCGGAAGCCATCCGTCCGTTGACGGAAAAAGACGTGGCCGCATACTACCATCAGGATCGACGGATCTGGGACCTGTTTCTGGTCCTTCGCCGGATAGACCGGTTTATGGTCACCCGGATTTTCCGGCGGCGGTATGAGTTCATTCTGCCGGGACCGATAAAAAGATAGGGGCGAGGGGGCAAGGGTTCATGGCGCAGGGTTCAAGGGAAAGAGGTAAAGGGGATAATTAAAAAGATGTACTACACCGTCATTCAAACCCCGGCACCAGGCACCCGGATGATTAAATTCCGCGGGGATACCGTTGTTTTTTCCATTTCGGTTTCCGGAAGGATAGACGGGTATGCCTGGCTGCGGACCAATATCGGTCAGGCCTTCGGCACCCGGGAAAGCGTGGTGCGTCATATCGAAGATGATATCCCTCCCCTGGGCGCGGAATGGTTTGACATCCCCATGCGCCGCGTTGATGAGTACCGCTTTCAGGTGACCCTGCCGCTGGCCCAGGTCGGCCATTTTGAGGCTAAATGCTTTTTCATGGAAACGGGCGCCATTCGTCCCACCTGGCCGGAAGGTCCCAACGTCGTGGTCAACGTGGAACCGGCCGATACCTGCTGCGCCAACATCATTTATAACGCCTTTGTCCGCCAGTTCGGTCCCAACCGTGCCGGTCAACACGGCCCTTCGCCCGACGAGGCCGAGTGCATCCGCAAGCTCGATGGCAAGGAGTATTCGGTAATTCCCCGTTCGGGAACTTTCCGCGATCTGATCAGGGAACTGGATTTTATAATCGGTCGCCTGGGCTGCCGTTTTCTTCACCTCCTGCCGATTCATCCTACGCCCACGACTTACGGCCGCATGGGCCGGTTCGGCAGCCCTTACGCGGCTTTGAATTTTACCGGGGTGGATCCGGCCCTGGCGGAATTTGATCCCACCAAGACGCCTTTGGAACAGTTTACCGAGTTGGTGGACGCCGTCCATGCCCGCCACGCTAAAATTATTCTCGATATCGCCGTGAATCACATGGGCTGGGCCGCTAACCTGCATGAGACCCATCCGCACTGGCTGGTGCGGAGCGAGGATGGTGAAATCCATGTGCCGGGCGCCTGGGGCGTCAAATGGATGGATCTGACCAGCCTGAACTATTCCCGGAGGGACTTGTGGCAGTACATCGCCCGGGTGTTTCTGGCCTGGTGCCGCCGGGGAGTCGACGGGTTCCGGTGCGATGCCGGATACATGATCCCCGTACCGGCCTGGACCTATATCGTCGCCATCGTCCGGCAGCAGTTTCCGCGAACGATTTTCTTTCTGGAAGGACTGGGCGGAAAGATTTCCGTTACCCGGGATATCCTGAACCTGGCCAATTTCAACTGGGCCTATTCCGAACTGTTTCAGAGTTACGACCGGGATCAGATCGGGCAGTATCTGCCCGGCGCCATCGATATATCCGGCAGCGACGGACTGACCATCCATTTTGCCGAGACCCACGACAACAGCCGTCTGGCCGCCCGTTCCAGAATTTACGCCCGGATGCGGACCGCGCTTTGCGCCCTTACTTCCGTTCAGGGAGGCTTCGGATTCGCCAACGGCGTGGAATGGTTCGCCACCGAAAAGATTGATGTCCACGAAGCGGTTTCACTGAACTGGGGCGCTGCTGATAACCAGATCGACTTTATCCGCCGCCTGACGGTTCTGCTCAAGAACCATCCGGCCTTTTCCGACGCCGTTTCCCTGCGACTGGTCCAGGCGGGAGGAGGCAACCATATCGTTCTCCTGCGGCATCATCTCCCTACCGGTAAAAAGCTGCTGATCACCGTCAACCTGGATGACGAAAGACCCGTACGATCGTCCTGGGAGCCGGTGGCGGATATGCCGGAATCCGGAACCGTCGATCTTCTGACCGGGAAAGAGGTGGCCGTTACCCGGATTGACGGTCTGCCCGGCTGCGATCTGAGTCCCGGTGAGGTCTGCTGCCTGTCGACCGAACCGGAGGATTTGGATCTGGCCGATGATTCCCGGGATTTCCCGGCGATACCCGAACGGCTGTTACGGCAGCGGTTCCGGGCCCGGGCCATGGAGATTTATTGCCATTATCACGGGACCGGTGATGTGACCGGCGTTGATTTTGACGCCGCCGCCGACCGGCTGAAGGCAAACCCGGAAGAGTACTGCCGCTGCCTGAACCCGGCTTCCGGCGAGAGCCGCGTCGTCCCGTGGCGCTGGTCTCATGACCTGAACCGGGAGGTCATGATCCCTCCCGGGCATTTTCTGATGGTCCTGGCCGAGGCGCCGTTCCGTGCCATGATTATCGATAAGCCCAATGGCGAAGGACAGGTGTGGTCCTTTGATGAGAGCCTTCCCGCGTCGGACGGAACCTGGTTTGTGCTGTTTCGGCCTCAGGAGACGCCGTTTTCAGCCTGTCACCGGTACCTGGAACTGACCGTGTATGCCGCTGACGGGTATCGCCATATCCAGGCTCCGCTTTTATTTCTTCCGGATCCGGACACGGCCTGCCTGAAAACGTGTTACAGCCGCCATGACGTCAAAACCCTGACCCCGCTGCTGCTCGGCACCAATCGCCGGGGCGGGATGCTCCGGGCCCATGCCCTGTGGGGGCAGCTTGATTCAAAATACGACGCCCTGCTGGCGGCCAATCTCAACCCCGATTTCCCGGAAGACCGCTGGATCATGTTCACCCGCTGCCGGGGCTGGACGGTGTATCAGGGCTATTCCCAGGAAATCTGTTTTGACTGCCTGGATACCTTTCAGGTAGAGGGCGATCACGGGGTCTGGCGCTTCAGGATTCCCACCGGCCAGGGCGAACGGATCGACGTGACCGTCGACGTCCGGATGGACCCGGAAGACAATGCCGTCTGTCTTCGTTTTACCCGGGAAAAAATGAACGGCACGCCCGGCGGCCTGGATGATCATATCGGTATTCAATTGATACTGCGACCGGATATTGAGGACCGGAATTTTCATTATATCACCAAGGCCTATACCGGTCCGGAATATTCCTGGCCCAATGCCGTGCGTCCGGAGGCGAACGGATTTGTTTTTGCCCCGGATGTTTCGCGGCAGCTGCGCTTCAGCGCCTCAAGCGGCCGGTTTATCCGGGAACCGGAATGGCAGTATATGGTTCAACACCCCATGGACGCCGAGCGGGGCATGGACGGACATTCCGATCTTTTCAGCCCCGGTTATTTTTCAATTTTATTGCAGGGTGGCGACACGGTGGAACTGGCTGCCGTCGTCAACGGGCCGTCCGGAGGATCGCCGCGGAAAAAAACGCCGCCTCACGCCCGGACCGACCGCTCCGGAGACGGTAATCCGCAAACGCCGCTGTCACTGCTGTCCGCCAACCTGAACCATTATGTGGTCAACCGGGGGGAGTTGAAATCCATTATCGCCGGTTATCCCTGGTTTCTGGACTGGGGCAGGGATTCGCTCATCGCCGTAAGGGGGCTGATCGCGGCGGGAATGACGACCGATGCCCGGGCGGTGATCAGGCAGTTCGGCCGGTTTGAGAGTGACGGCACCCTGCCCAACATGATCCTCGGCAACGATGCCCACAACCGGGACACCTCCGACGCGCCCCTGTGGTTTTTCACCGCCTGCGCCGACATGGTCCGGGCGGAATCTTCCACGGCTTTTCTGGATGAATCCTGCGGCGACAGAACCATCCGTGACATTCTCCGGTCCATTGCCGAGGGTTACCTCCGGGGAACCTACAACAAAATTCACGTCGACAAGGAGACGGGACTTGTTTTCAGTCCCAAGCATTTTACCTGGATGGATACGAATTTCCCGGCCTGCACCCCGCGGCAGGGGTACTGCATCGAAATTCAGGCCTTATGGCATGCCGCCCTGACGCTCCTGTCCGATATCGATAATACGGGAAAAGAGCGCTGGCGTGCCATGGCCGGACAGGTCAGGCAATCCATCATGGATCTGTTTGTCCTTGAAAACGGCTACCTGTCCGATTGCCTGCACGCCGATCCCGGTCAGTCCGCCCGCCAGGCCAGGGCCGATGACGCGCTGCGGCCCAACCAGCTCCTGGCCCTGACCCTGGGCGCGGTTACCGATGAGCCTCTGGCCAGGAAAATACTGGAGGCCTGCCGGACCCTGCTGGTTCCCGGTGCCATTCGCAGCCTGGCCGACCTGCCGGTCGCTTATCCCATCCGGATCGAACATCAGGGCCGTGTGTTGAACGATCCCATTCATCCGTATCAGGGGAAATACCGGGGTGACGAAGATACCAGTCGTAAACCGGCTTATCATAACGGTACTGCCTGGACCTGGATGTATCCCCTTTTCTGTGAAGCCTGGTCCATTCTTTATGGCCCCGGCGGAAACGGGACCGCCCGGGCCCTGCTGGCGGCGAGTCTGGAACTGGCGGTTTGTGGTTGTGCCGGCCATTTACCCGAAATCGTTGATGGAGATTATCCGCACACGCCCCGGGGATGTGACGCGCAGGCCTGGGGCTTGAGTGAGCTGGTCCGGGTCTGGGAATTGTTGAAAGCGTAAAATAATGAAACTGACCCGACAGCAGCAGGAGGCCGTTTTTCACAGCGGCTCACCCGCCCTGGTAACCGCCGGGGCGGGGTCCGGCAAGACCCGGACCCTGACCGCCAAGATCGCCCACCTGGTGTCCGGCGGCTGCCCGCCCGAACGCATTCTGGCTATTACCTTTACCAACAAGGCCGCCGACGAGATGAAAAGCCGGCTGCTTTCAATGACCGGGATTCCGGAAAGCCGTTATCCCTGGGTCCGGACTTACCACAGCGCCTGTTTCCGTATTCTGAGTACCCATTGCGCGCTGCTGGGATACACCCCGCCCCTGCAGATCTATGACGCCTATCATCAGCGGGAGACCTTCAAGGAAGTCCTCCGCGAACTGAATCTGGACATCAAGATGGCGCCGGCCGTCATGGCCGAGATTTCCCGGGCAAAAAATTCCGGTGACCCCTTGAGTTGTTTTGACGCCAAACCTTATCTGTCTTATGCCCCGCTGGCGGATGTGTTTACATTGTACGAGGCCGCGCTGAAATCCCGCAACGCGGTTGATTTTGACAATATCCTGCTGCTGACCCGGGACCTGCTGAAACAGTTTCCTGATGTGCGGCGCCAGTATCAGGATCGGTTTGACTATATTCTGGTGGATGAGTACCAGGACACCAACAATATTCAGGAAGAACTGACCGGTCTGCTCTGCCGGGGAGACAACCTGTTCTGCGTGGGCGATGACTGGCAGGCCATCTATTCCTTCCGGGGGAGCAACATCACCCATTTCCTTTCTTTTGAACGACGCTATGCCGGGGCCAGAATTTTCCGGCTGGAGCAGAATTTCCGTTCCGCGGATGAGATCGTCAAGCTGGCCAATCACCTGATCGAACACAACGCCGGCCGGATGGACAAAACCTGCTTTTCCGACCGGACCGGCGGCGTGGTGGAATGCCATGAATTCATCAACGAAGAAGAGGAGGCCGAATGGGTGGCCGACAAGATCCATGCCCTCCACCGGGCCGGAGTGGAGTTCACCGATATGGCGGTGCTTTACCGGACCAAGTTCACTTCCCTTTTTTTTGAACACGGCTTGAGGGAGGCCCGCATCCCCTATCATCTGCTGGGCGACCGGGGCTTTTTCGACCGTAAGGAAATCATGGATATCAACAGCTATCTACTGGCCGCGGTCTTTCCCAAAGACAACACCGCCTTTGAGCGGATCGTCAACACCCCCCGCCGCGGCATCGGTCCCAAGGCCCTGGCCTCTGTCATGAAATTGAGGACCGGCGATATGGGCCTTCAGGACGCGGCCCGCCAGGCCGTTTCCCAAAAGCTTCTTTCCGGCAAACTCTACAACGGGCTCAAGGACGTTCTGGGCCTGCTGGATGACATCCGGTCCATGAAACCGGACCGGGCCATTGAAGCGGTCATCGACCGGATCCGATACATGGATTATATCAAACAGTATGCCGACGCCAACTCCATGGACTACACCACCCGTATTGAAAATATCGAACAGCTGGTTTACGCCGCCTCCCGCAAGGAATCATTGCTGGAGTATCTGGAAGAGGCATCTCTCATCAGGGAAGACAAGGAGGACGAAGAAGGGAAGGCCGGCGTCAACCTTTCCACCATTCACGCCGCCAAGGGCCTGGAGTTCAAGGCCGTATTCGTGGCCGGATGCGAGGAGAACCTTTTTCCTCACTGGAAGTCCCTGGAAAGCGCTGATGACCTTCAGGAGGAGCGGCGGCTGATGTATGTGGCCATGACACGAGCCGAGCGGTTTCTCTATTTTACCTCAACCGAATACCGCAAGGGACAGTTCAACCGCCGCAGCCGTTTTCTTTACGAAATCGAGCGGCATATGGATTGACGGCTTTACCTGGGGCAGGCAAAGGTGAAGGTCGTGCCGTCGGATTCCGAGGTGGTGAAATTCACCCGGCCGCCGAGAAGCTTTTCGCCGAACAGTTTCATGGAATAGGTGCCGATCCCCCGGCCGGTCTGCTCTTTTGTACTGAAGTTCCGCTGAAATATCCGCAGGGCCACTTCCTTCGGAATGTGCCGGTCGTTCCAAACATGAAAAGAGATCTCACGCTCCTCTGGCGTCATCCATACCTTGACAAGGCCGTTTTCTCCGGTGGCTTCCAGGGCGTTGATGATCATGTTGCACAAGACGCGTAAAAGAAGAGAAATGTCCGTGCGCAAAACATTTTCATCAGCGTCCCGCGGGAAATCGATCCGTTTATTCCGGGCAACCGGATGTCCTGAAAAAAACGAATGAAGTTCCGAAAAGATCTGAGAAATGGTGATATCACGGGCTTTGAGCGGATAATCCCAATTTTCGCTTTGAGACAGGAAGCGCTGTACGGCCATCTCATCCATCAACCGCAGGGCGGCCCGATGAACGGTTTCGGCAAGATCCGAAGGATGCTTGCGGATCAGCAATTCGCTCGCGCCCACGATCATGGTTAGCATATTATTGATATCGTGGAAAAAGGTCCGTTCCAGGGCCGCCCGCTGCTGCTGCCGGGTGATGTCCTGAATAAACAGCAGCAGAAAGTTTTTCCGGTTTATTCGAATCGGATGGGATCGGACCAGCAGGGCCAGGTCCATCTCCTTGCCGTCACGGATGGTCGACAGGGCACAGATTTTTTCTACCGGCAGGCCCCGCTCCAGGCTGGAAACGATGGCAATGGCTGCGCCGCATGTTGAACAGAACGGGGTGGTCCCGCATCCGGAAGGTTCATCGTGCGCGTGAACGCAGCGGACCGCTTCGCCGGGTCGCAAACCCAGGGCTTCCCCGGGGTCGTTAATGCCGAGCAGTCTGAGAAAGGAATCGTTAAGGGCGATAATCTGGCGGTGATCGTCCAGCACGGCCAGCAGGCCGCTGACGGTGTGCAGCAACCCGGAAACAACCGGATCGTGACTGACGATTTCGATTTCGGCGGCAAGGTTTTTTCCGCTGGTCTTCTCGGGCGCGGCAAAATAGGTTTTCATTGTTTTTTAGCCTCGCAAAAAAATGTTGAGATCTTCCGCAACATATCGGGAAACAGGTTCAGTGAGGCTTGAAAATGACAATTGTCCGGGATTCCCCCTTTTCCGCGAGAAGCGATGGCCCCGGGTTCGTGTGCGTGATTTTGGTTATTAATGTAACAGGTATCATCGGTCCGGTCAACGGGGATCGTTTTTTCTGTTCGGATCAGGGGACGGTTTGTGTTATGGATGACCGGATAACATGACTTCAGATAATAACCAGTCTAAAGGAGAAAACGATGAAGTTTTCTGAAGCCCGGCAGGGCCGCATATTTGTGATTCGCCTGGAAGACGGTGAAATCGTACACGAGATCATTGAAAAGTTTGCCCGGGAAAAGACGATAAAAGCGGCGGCCCTGATTGCCGTCGGCGGAGCGGACCGGGGCAGCACCCTGGTGGTGGGACCGGAAGACGGATGCGCCCGCCCGGTTAATCCCATGAAACAGGTCCTCGACAATGTGCATGAAATCGCCGGGGTCGGCACGATCTTTCCGGACGAAGCCGGCAATCCCCTGCTGCACATGCACATGGCCTGCGGCCGGAAGACGAATACGATAACAGGCTGCGTCCGCAGCGGTGTCGCCACCTGGCAGATCATGGAGATCATTGTCCTGGAACTGCTGGACACGCCCGCCCGGCGGCTGCTGGAACCGGACCTGGGGTTTAAACTTTTGAATCCGGATTAATCGGCGTAAATCGCGGAGTCGGGGATTTTCAGGTTCTGCCCCGGGCGGATGACGGCCTGGCGGGAAAGATTATTGGCGGCCAGCAAATCCGTGGGGTCGATCTTGTGCATCCGGGCGATGCGGAAAACGGTATCCCCTTTTTTAACCACGTGGATGCGGTCCTGTTCCTGACGCTTCTGGGTTGTGCCGGCCGGTATCCGGGCGATCATATCGGCAGAGATCTCCTTGCCCCCGGCCGGAATCTTCAGGGCATATCCGCTGGGGACATATTTCTTCCCGCTGTATATTGAGGGCCGCAAAGCCGGGTTCAGTTCCCGGATAACGTCCTCATCCACTCCCAGGTTCCGGATCACATGATTGAGGTAGGCATAGCCCGGCATGACCAGGGTGTTGGTCGGTATGGGGCGGTCCAGTTCCACCCGGCCGAAATATCGTTCATGGTTCTTCGCGGCTTCCCGGGCGGCCAGAAAACAGGGATAGAAATTGCGGGACGCGAATCCAAAAGACGGGCCGCGGTATTCCTTGAAGATCCGGTCATAGGTGCCGCTTTGCTTTCTGGCTTTGAGCATGCTGCCGGTTCCATGATTATAGGCGGTCAGCGCCAGGGGCCATGAATCCAGCAGCTTATGATTTTCTTTTAAAAACGCCGCCGCCGCCCGGGTGGATACCGTCGGGTCACGCCGCTCGTCAAGGGCGTCGTTGACCTTCATGAATTTCCGGGCCGTGGCCGGCATGAACTGCCAGATACCAGCGGCGCCGCACTTGCTGGTGGCATGAAGATCAAAGGAAGATTCCACATGGGCCAGATAAACCAGGTCTCCGGGAAGCCCCTGGTTGATGAAAATTTTCCGGAACTCATCCGTATAACGGCCGGAACGGATCAGCCCGGAGAGGAAACGGCTTTTCTGCCCGGTCTGACAGCGAAGCTGTTCACTGGCCTGCAGATATCTTGAGGGGGGGGCGTCCTTGCCGATAAGGCTGATGATCCGTTCGTCCTCGGGGAAGACCGGCACGGGCGATTTGGCCAATCGGATCAGAAGCGCCTGGTATTTTTCCTTGATGCGTCCGATCCGGTCCTCATTGATTTTTGAAGCTCCGGGATTTTTCGGGTCCTCCAGGGGGATAATACCGTAGATAATGGACAGGTCCGTGTTATCATGCAGAACGCCTTCGGTGACGTCGTAGCGGGTATAGATTTTCAGCCAGAAATCGACATTGGAGCGGATACAGGGATAGGTCGGAAACGGATCCGCGGAAGGATGGTCGGCATAGGCATTGATCCACAGCAACAGGATCACCAGTAACACGGGAACAACCTTTTTCATGCGTACTCCCGGGCAACAGTGTTGGCATCGAGACATCGATAATCAATCTTTTTTATAATATTTTATGTTTGATATTGTTTAGATGTCAACTGTTTTCCGGCTTACCGAATAATAAGCCAGTCCCGGTAATGGCCGTATTTTTCATAATTGAAAATAACACTGCGGTCATGTTATAATTAATTTGTAAAAAAGGCAGCCGATCTAAATAAAACCAGCAAGGAAATCCAGCGCAATGACCAGCCGACAGGGAAAAAACAAAGTGGGCATCTGCTTGTACAAACGTATTGCGGTTCTGCTGACGTGCCTGCTTCTGGCAGGGTGTGGCGGCGGTGGCGGCGGCGGTGGTAATTCAAACAACTCCGGTTCTCCTGATGCCGACTGGACCTATATGGTCTATATGGGCGCGGACAACAACCTGTCCACGGCCGGCCTGGTGGATCTGAACGAAATGGAAACCGCCGGGTCCGATGAAAAAGTCAATATCGTGCTGCAGGCGGAGTTCAGCGAGTTCTACACGGATTTTTCGGTTATCGACCGGGAATTTTATGAAGGCGAAACGCTGCGTTTTCTGGTCCAGAACGACGGCAATCCCGACAACGTCAATCTTGGCGCCGGCCAATCCCTTGGAAACGTCGATATGGGCACGGCCGCCACCCTGACCAGTTTTATTCAATGGGCCAGGGCGACGTATCCCGCCAAACATTACGCCCTGGTGATCTGGGATCATGGAGCGGGCTGGAAAAAATCCGTCCTTTTCAAAGGCGCGGTTCAGGATGAAACCAGCGACTCCTTCATGACCCTTCCGGAACTGGCCGGGGCGGTCCGCAACGCCGGGTTGCATTTTGATGTCATCAATTTTGACGCCTGCCTCATGGCCATGTACGAGGTGGCCTATGAGTTTCTCGAGCTCACCGATTATATGGTTTTTTCCGAGGAGACGGAGCCCGGAGACGGCGATCCTTATGACACGATCCTGGCCGAACTCAAAGTCAGGCCCGATATGACCGGCCGGCAGCTGTCCGATATGATCGTGGAAAAATATTACGCTTATTACAGCGGACCGGGCACCCGTGGGGAAAGAATCACCAAATCCGCGGTAGACATGTCGCTGATCCCGGAACTGCATACGGCCATGATGAACTTTGCCAACGCGATCGTCGCCGACTACGACAATGTTTCCGGCGTGATCGCCCAGGTTCAGGCTAATGCCCAGGGGTTTGAATACGCGGCCAATCTGGATCTGTATGATTTTGCCTCCCGCATCGCCAACCGTCTTCTTACCGGTGCTGTCCGGAATACCGCCCTGGAAGTGAGCAACGCCGTGACAAGGGCCGTGGTCAGTAATCGCACCGTCGGGAATGCCGTCAATGACGCCACTGGGTTGGCGGTGTTTGTCCCCGCCCGGGGACAGGTTTCCAGCGACACGCTGTACGATGACCTCAGGGAATATAATCTGCTGGCCTGCAACCAGATCAGGTCCACCGTCTGGTCGGACGCGGTCGAGACAATAGTGTCCGGCGCTGAGGAGACCCTGCACCCCGGCGGTTTCGCCTTTTATGTATCATGGGATACGGACGCCGATCTGGATCTCTATGTATGGGAACCCAACCTGGAGATTTACGCTCCCTGGATGGGACAGACCACCCCCAACGGGTTTTTCTCCGCGGATTCCTATGACGTCGGTGTATCGGAAGAGTATTACGTGGCCAATGATTATGTCCTGCCCGGACAATATGACGTGTTTATCGAATATTTCAAGGACGGAGCCAACAGCCGGGGAGCCAATGTGGAATTCTGGTATCTGGATCCGGATGTGGGCGAATGGCAGATGACGGGCCCCATCTGGATGGATCTGAGCAATCCCTATACGGGTGATTTCAGCGACCTGGATTCTCTTCTGGATCTAAACGACTACAGCAACTTCTGGTATACGTGGACATTTGACCGGGCCATGCCGGAAGAGGGCGGGGTGACGATCAACGCGGGCGGGCGGCAGGTGACATTCCATATTCCGCCGAAAAAACGCGCCCCCCAGTTGAGTGAGGAGTTGAAGTGATGTTTTGGAAACGAACGTTCATGTGGCTGGCTGCTGCGGGAATACTGGTTGTCGTTACGGGCGCCTGCGGCGTGAAAGCCGTGGCACCATCCGGTACGACCGGCGGGGCGTCCGACAGCGGACAGGTTGCCGGCGGCCCTAAAGCCGTTCTGGGAGAAAACGACCTTACTGAAACCGCTTTTTCGCACAAAATCGAGGACGGGAACAAACCGGTCGCGGAAGGTCCTCTCCAGTCAAACGAATCCGCGCATCCTCCGCGGCCTGCGGACGTCAAGACTGAAGATCAGGGCGTCGGCCCGGGGATGATTCTCCAGGATCCCTCCCGCTATGGATCCGGAGCCGTCACGGTCAGAGGTGTTTTCCTGGGGTGGCGGGGGCCATGCCGCGGCGGTCCGCCGGTTTCGCGCAGCGACTGGATGATTGGGGATACCTCGGGCTGCCTCTATGTGTCCGGCCCCATACCTCCCGGTCTTAACCCGGCCAGGCCATCCAACGAATTAATTTCCGTGACCGGAACCGTGCGGATGAAAAATAACATTCCGTACCTGGACACAGGGCCTTAAAACAATTGTTGCGTTTCACCTCTCTCGTCTTTTTCCGGTTCCCGGCAATTCCCGGCACAATGGAACAGCCCGTTCCGCCGCCCTCCCCGGCGGCGAAGCCATTTTCTTAATGGATAGCCGGAAAACCGATATTTTCATTGAATCTTTTTTTGCCCGGGTATACCAATAGTCAACATTTTTATAACTGGAAAAGGGCATGAAAAACATATTCCTGCATTTGTGTCTTGTGACCGCACTGGTATCCTGCGTTTCGATTCCGGCACGACGCTCCAATGTTGATGGCCCGTTGGAGCAACTTCAGGCGGAAAACCGTCTGCTGAAGAGAAACTCGGAACTGGCCTTGCGGGAAAATGCCGTGCTGAAGACGGAAAACGAGCGCTACCGGTCTGAAATAAACAATCAGAAGAGAAAAATGGAACGGCTTAGGAACGATCTCGATGCCATGGCCACGAAATATGCGGATGACATAAGCCGGGCGGAAGAAGCGTACGATCTGCTCGAGCGGCAGCTGTTGTCATGTCAACAGGAGTGCAGCGATTTAAATGATAGCTTGACGGTTTCCCGGCAAGAATCCGGGGAAAAAGACCGTACCATTGCGGCGCTTGAGAAAGCCAGAGATGAAAGCCGCAACAGGATCACGCTCATGGAAACCGCCGCCGCAGAACAGGAACGACTGATCCGGAATCAGGACGCCGACCTCATGGAAAAGATGCGGCAACTGCAGCAGGCGCAAAAAGAAATAACGGATCGTCAGTCAACCATTGATCATCTGTATAAAGCGCTCAATGCCCTTCAGGGGTCGGCGGGGCAGGCGGACGGCGAGACGAATACCGATGGCATCAACGGGAGTCGGGACGACCGGTGATGAACAAGACAATGTGTCGGATATCCGGGGCCTTTCTGGTCTTGATGTTGACGGCAGCTATTCCGGCCTCCGCCGGGGAAAAGACCGCCAGGTTTCTGTTGACATCAAACCTCAACGGCCGCTTCAACGTATCCGCTAAAGAACATGACCGGCCGGATCCTTTGCTGATCATGGCCCAGTCCCTGCTTCACGAACAAATGACGGATCACGCCGACCTGTACCTGGACCTGGGCAACGCCTTTTATCCGGGCCTGCTGTCCCGGTTTTCCTATGGATCGGTGGTGATGGATTTTCTGGATTCTCTGGACTGCGCGGCTACCCTTGTCTCTTCCATGGATTTGAATATCGGCGTGAGCAATCTGGAGTTCCTGGCAAAAGAGAAGCAGGCACGGCTTCTCTCCGCGAATATTGAAAAGGACGGCAAGCCGTTATTTCTGCCTTTTTTCATCCGTCCGATCAACGGCCGGCGGTATGCCTTTATCGGCCTGTCCTCGGAAACGGGGTTTATCGACGCCGCCGAAAAAAAACTGATGGACGTTTCCCTGAAGGATTATGAAAAAGTTCTGGACCAGGTGATCACCGAGGTCAAGAACCGGGAAGCGGACTACATTGTTCTGCTTTCCGGCCGTTCCTACCCGGACAACTTCGCCATCATGGAAAAATTCGGACGAATCGATCTGTGTATCAGCGGCGGTGACGCCACCGGGGAGCTTTATGCGGTCAAGGCCCGCCGTGTGGATATGGGTGACGGCCGGTCCCTGGTGACACTGACCAACCCCGACGGGTTCTACGTGCTGAATCTTTCCGCCGGAGACCAGCTGGAGGTCCGCGAGCTGAAATTCATACCGTCGTCGCCCCATGAAATCCGCGACGACGGTTATCTTGAATTTGTGGACCGGCTGTCCATCTGGCAGGAACGCTTCGTCCTGGAAGGTGACGTTGAAATTATTCCGGATAACGGCCGCGCTGTTTCGATGGATGCTCTGCGGGTGGCCCAGCTTCTCCGGCACCGGTATGACGCCGAAATTGCTATTGTGGAAAAAAATGCCATATCCCCAGGTCGGATTGCCGGTCCGATCATGTATTCGAATATCCTTGGCATGGTGAAAAACGAATTCCCCATCTTTACCTATTCGGTTTCCGGGGCCGATCTCAGGCAGGTGGCAGGGCAGGAACCGGATTTTGTCATAGCCGGAACCGACGGGGTTTCGGTCCAGGGATATCCCATTGATGATCGCCGCCGATACAAGATCTGCTCCGCCCAGTCCGTATTCGAGCGGGTGGCCAAGCGGTTGAACAAGCCCCTTTCTCACAAGAATTTCTGGAGAACCATGGCCGATGAAATTAAAGAAGATCTCCGGGGAGAGCGGGTACTCGGATTTTCTGATTACGATTATCTGGACCGGCGTTTCCGTACCCTGGTAGACGTCTCCCTGGCCAATTTCTATGATCATGCCGCGGTGGCCCGTGATGACGACATGGATATTCCTCCAGGTAAGCCGCCGGAAACCTATGAAAAATGGGGACTGGAAGATAAGATCGACATCACCGTCTATAACCTGAAACATAAATTTGTGTTCACGCCTTATCTTTTTTATGTCCGGGAGGATGAAAGCTATTTTCAAAATCTTCTCCGGGGAACGTTTTTTTATACTTATAATGAAAATCCTTATCTCAAGCCCTATCACAAATCCCAGGTGGACACGGTCGTCAAGGTGGTGGACAACCTCCGGCCTCTGTTGTTCCGCGAAACTGTCGGCGCTCTCTGGGAGAGGGGGCCTATTACCGGCAAGGTGGGGCTGGGTATTGAAAAGCAGACCCGGGATCCGGAAAAACCGCTGTTCTCCGGTATTGAAACCATCGTCGGGGCCAGGTATGAATGGCGGGAATATCTAAAATACACTTTCGATCTGGATCTGTTTTATTCCCTGGAGCGGGCGGATTTTAACAAGCAACAGATCCGCACCGAAATCACCAATGCCTTTTCGTGCCGGGTAAATTCCTTCCTGGCGGTTTCGGCAAAGCACAAATGGTTCTACTTTTACACCCGGGAAGACAGTGACAGCTACCGGGATTCCCAGGTGTTGCTGTCGCTGGATCTGATAACCGATTTTAAGATTTTCTGATTTTTGTTCTTCCTTGTTGTAAATGAACCAACCCGGGATTATGATTCCTACCTTTGCGTACGGAAGATTAACGAGGTGTTAATTCTGAGGAATGCCGCATGGTCATCAAATTCATTCCCGCCGCGTTCGGAATTGCTCTGATCGTGTTCCTGGTCGCCTGCTCCGGTCAACCGTCTGAAAAAGAGGGCAGGGAATCCCAACTCCCGGCGCCCGTTGCCGTTGAGGTCAGCCCGGTCATGGTCAGGGATATTACCGAAGGCATCAACACGGTCGGCACGCTGTCCCCCAAATTCCAGGCGGATGTCAAATCCGAATATCCCGGCATCGTCGCGCAGGTTTACGTGACCGAATGGCAGCAGGTCAGGAAGGGGGACCCGCTGGCCCGGCTCGACACCCGCGAGGCCGACATTCTGGTCCGCAAGGCCGAGGTGGAAGGCCAGAAGGCCGAACGGGAATATGAGCGCATGCTCAAGCTCAATGAAGCCGGGCTGGTGACCCAGCAGAACCTGGATGACGCCCGGACCGCCAGGGACGCCATGGAAGAGATGGTCCGTCACGCCCGGACCCGGCTGGGCAAGGCCGAAATCGTTTCGCCCCTGGACGGCGTGGTGGCGCTGCGGATGATCAATGTCGGCGATCTTGTTGGGGAAGTAGGCTCTCCCAAAATCATGTTCCGGATAGTGGATAACCGCATTCTGGACCTGACCTGCACCGTGCCGTCCATTTATTTGAAGGATATCCGGCCAGGTCAGGCCATCGATTTCCGGAGCGACGCCTTCCCGGGCCAGACCTTCCCGGGCGTGGTCGATTTCATCAACCCCGTGATCAATGAAGCAGACCGGTCGATAAAAGTGGTGGCCCTGGTGAACAACGAAAACGGCCTGCTCAAGGGCGGGTTGTTCGTCAACTGTTTTATCAAGACCGCCTTCCGGACGGGGGTAATGCAGGTGCCCAAAACGGCCCTGCTCAAATGGGACATGGCCGGCCGGAAAGCCGACCTGTTCGTGGCCCGGGACGGCAAGGCCCGCTTGTGCAGCATTGCCACCGGTTATGCCGAACAGGACCGCATCGAGGTGACCTCCGGCCTTGATCCCTCGGCGCAGGTAATCCTGCGCGGTAATTTCCAGCTCAAGGACGGCGATCCGATCGTGATTGTCTCGTCCGCGACGGACACGCCCGGGAATTAAGCCCATGTTTATTTCCGATATTTCCATCAAGCGTCCGGTTTTCGCCACCGTGCTCATACTGGCCCTGGTGACGCTGGGCCTTTTTTCCTACCGCCGGCTGCCCATCGACATGTGGCCCAACGTGGATATCCCGGTGATCACCATCAGCACCGTCCTGGAAGGGGCCGCCCCTGAAACCATCGAACGCGAGGTCAGCCGGCCAATCGAAGAGGCCGTCAATGCCATCCCGGGGGTCAAGCATGTCCGGTCCATTTCCCGGGAGAGCATCTCCCTGGTGGTGGTCGAATTTCATCTGGAGGTCCAGCTCAATGACGTGGCCCAGGAGGCACGGACCAAGATCAACGCCATCCGGGGCCATTTGCCCGAAGAGATCAAGGAACCGATCATCCAGAAGATCGACGTGACCAACACCTCCCTGGTGTCCCTGGCCCTGCGGTCCGATACCCTCGATCCCCGGTCGCTGACCACCCTGGCGGAAAAGAAGGTCATTCATCGCCTGGAGAACATCCCCGGCATCGGCAAGGTGAACCTGGTGGGCACCGCCAAGCGCGAGATCAATATTTATGTGCATCCCGACCGGCTGACGGAGATCGGCATGGGCGTGGATGAGCTCCTGGGCGGCATTCAGCGGGAGCATCTGAACATCCCCCTGGGGCGCCTGCGGCAGAACAATTCGGAGTATCCCCTGCGCGTCACCGGCAAGAACGAGGCGGTGGAGGATTTCAAAACCATGCAGATCGCCCGGCGGGGTGACCGGCCCGTTCTGCTGGGTGAGCTGGCCGAGATTATTGACGGCGTCGAGGAACCCGACACGGCCGCCTATGTCAACCGGGAACCGGCCGTGACCATCGACCTGTTCAAGCAGTCCGGCGCCAACGCCGTGGAGGTGGCCGACCGGGTCCGCAAGACGATAACCGATCTGCGCCGGGCCCTGCCGGCCGGAGTGGACCTGGACGTGGTGCGGGACAGCTCGCGCATCATCCGCCAGTCCGTGGACGACGTGCAGGAAACCATCGTCATCGGGGCGCTCCTGACGGTCCTGATCGTGTTTCTTTTCTTGAATTCCTGGCGGTCCACGGTCATCACCGGCCTGACCCTGCCGGTTTCGGTCATTTCCTCGTTCATCATCATGAACATGCTGGGCATGACCCTCAACTTCATGACCCTGATGGCCCTTTCCCTGTCCATCGGCCTGCTCATCGACGACGCCATCGTGGTGCGGGAAAATATCGTCCGCCACCTGGAGAAGGACCACGATCACATGCGGGCCGCCCGGGAAGGCACCAACGAAATCGGGCTGGCGGTCATGGCCACCACCTTTTCGATCATCGCCGTGTTCGTGCCGGTGGCTTACATGAAGGGCATCATCGGCCGTTTCTTTTTTCATTTCGGCATTACCGTGGCCTTTGCCGTGCTGGTGTCCCTGCTGGTCTCTTTCACGCTGGACCCCATGCTCTCTTCGCGCTGGCTGGATCCTGACGTTCTCGACAAAACCGCCCGCCGGGGGTTCCTCACCCGCTGGCTGGACCGTTTCAACCGCGCCTTTGATCGACTGGCGGATTTCTACCGCCGGCTCGTCAGGTGGGCGCTCAAGCACCGCGCCGCGGTGGTGATGCTCGCCTTTCTGGCGTTCGTCGGCGGATTGTTCCTGATGACCACCCTGGAACAGAACTTCATCCCCATCTACGATCAGAATGAATTTCTGCTCAAATTCAAATCGGCCCCCAACGCCTCCCTCGATGAAACCAGAAACCGCGTCCAGGCGGTCATGTCGGTGCTGGAGCGTCATCCCGAGGTGGAGAGCACCTATACCACCATCGGGGCCGGCGACTGGGGAACGGCGCGCGACGCCGCCATGTATGTCCGGCTGGTGGATAAGAAAAAACGCCGCCAGGACCAGTTCACCCTCATGGCCGAAATCCGCCGTGAGCTGCAGCAGGTGGCCGGGGTCATCCCCTCCCTCGAGGACTGCGGCCGCATGGACACGCGCAAACCGCTGCTCATCAGCGTTCGGGGCGATGACCTGGAGGTGTTGAAAAAGTATGCCGCCCGCATCAAGGCGGGAGTGGCGACCATCCCGGGCATTGTGGACGTGGAACTGGCCCAGGAGCAGGACATTCCCGAATACCGCCTGATGGTGGACCGTCCCAGGGCGACGGACGCGGGCCTCAGCACGGCCGCCATCGCCCGCACCCTGAACACCCTGGTCAACGGCTCGGTCATCACCACCTTCGAGGACGAGGACGGCGACGCGGTCGATGTCCGCGTGCGGCTGCCGCTGGAGATGCGGGAGAACCCGGCCCAGCTGAACAATCTGCTCATGGCCGTGCATGATCCCGCCGGCCGGACCAACCTCATCCCGTTAAGCAACGTCGTTTCCTACACCATGGGCGTCACCCCGTCGGAAGTCAGCCGTTACGGCCTGATGCGCGAAGCCCTGGTATCGACCAACCTCGACCGGCTGCCGCTGGGCTCGGCCATCAAGCAGGTCAAGCCGATCGTAGCCGAAGCGACCAGGGACATGCCGGCCGGCTATCGCGTGTTCTACTACGGAGAAAGCGAGGACATGGCCGAGTCCTTCGGCTACATGGCCGAATCCCTGATACTGGCCATCGTCTTTGTTTATCTGATCCTGGCCGCCCAGTTCGAGTCGTTTGTCCATCCCTTTTCCATCATGCTCTCCCTGCCCCTTTCCATCGTCGGCATGGTGGGCATGCTGCGCCTGGCCGGGGACACCCTCAACATCATGTCCCTGATCGGCCTCATCCTGTTGATGGGCCTGGTGACCAAGAACGCCATCCTGCTGGTGGATTACGCCAACGTTCTCCGGGCCCAGGGACTGCCCCGGGAAGAGGCCCTGATCCAGGCCGGGCGCACCCGTCTGCGGCCCATCCTGATGACGACCCTGGCCATGATCTTCGGCATGCTGCCGCTTTCCCTGGCCCTGGGGGCCGGGTCCGAAATGCGGGCGCCCATGGGCCGGGCCGTCATCGGCGGCCTGATCACCTCCACCCTGCTGACCCTGCTGGTGGTGCCGGTCTTCTACACCCTGCTGGAGGATGTCATCAACCGGCTCAAACGCCTCCGGGCGAAGTCCGCCGTCGTCCCCCTGCTGCTGGCCCTACTGCTCTGGCCCCGGCCGGGCATGAGCGAGGAGTTTGTCCCCACCCGGCGGCTCACCCTGGACGAGGCACTGAAACTGACCTTCGAGAACAACAAGGACATTCTCAAGGCCAGGGAATCGGAAAACCGCGTCCATGGTTATTACCTGGAGCAGCGGGCCGCGGCCTTCCCCCAGATCACCGCCGTTTCGGCGGTTTCCAGGGAAAAGGATGAAAGCCGGGCGGCCCAGGGCATGGGGCTGTTTGACGTTCCGGAATACAGCGATTTCAACGTGGCCGAGCTCCGGCTCTCCCAGGTCATCTTCACCTGGGGCCAGGTCGCGGCCGCCATCCGCGGCGCCAAAGAGATGATGGGGGCGGCGGATGCGCAGACGATCATGGCCGAGCAGGGGGCGATCAAGGACGTCAGCGTCGCTTTTTACGACATCCTCCTGGCCGGCGACATGCATGACCTGGCCCTGCAGAACATCAGCCAGAAACAGCGGCATCTGGATGAGGCCCGGCATAAATACGCCGCCGGTACCGCCACGGATTACGATGTGCTGTCTTCCCGGGTGGCGCTGGAAAACGCCCGGCCCGAGGCGATCCGGACCGATAACGCGCTGGCCCTGGTCAGAGAACGGTTCCGGTTCCTGCTGGCGCTCCAGGACGAGAAACCCGACGCCTCCGGCACGCTGGATGTTGCCATCGCCGAATGCCCTTCCGTTGACAAGGTCATGGAAACGGCGCTGGCCAACCGCCCGGAAGTCGCGTATCTGCAGCACAACCTGCTGATGACCAAGGAGAAGGTGATCATCGCCAACAGCCTGAACAAGCCGCGGCTCGATTTCAAATCCAGTTACGGTTACCGCGATCTGACCATGGAGCAGTATGACGACAGCTTCAACGGGGAAGGCGACGCCTGGTCACTCGGCATGTATCTGACCTGGCCGCTGTTTGACGGCGGCCGGACCAAAGGCCTGACGGCCCAGGCGGTCAGCGAAGCCAAGAGCCTGGAGCTGGATATCCGCAATATTTATGACACGCTGGTGCTGCAGGTGAGGCAGGCGGTCAACGCCGTCAGAGATGCCGGCGAGATCGTGATGGCGCTGGGTGAGACCGTGACCCAGGCGGAGCGGATGCTGGCCATGGCCGAGCAGGGCTATAAGTACGGCGTCATGACGCGCCTGGACGTTGACGATGCCGCCCTCAATCTTCTCCATGCCCAGAGCAGCCTGGCCCGGGGCAAAAGAGATTATCTGGTCGCCCGCCTGACCCTGGAATGGACCATGGGAAAGATCGGGCAGAAACCTTCAGAACAACCTAAGCAGCCATAATCAGATTTTCAAATTTTTCCCTTGCAATCGTGTTTTTTACGTCCTATAACTAACTAACTGGTTAGTTTTTAACGGCCGCCGGGTGGAAAAAAGGAAAATGTTTATCATGAAAAAGGGCAGGGAAAACAAAACACGGGATCTGGAAAAAACGCGTCAGCTCATCCTGGACGCGGCCGCCGGTGAATTTGCCGTCTACGGTTTCTCCGGCGCCCGGGTGGACCGCATTGCCCGGGAGGCCGGCGTCAACAAGGCCATGATCTATTACATATACAAAAACAAAGATGAGTTGCACCTGGCAGTGCTGGAACACCTGTTCGAGGCCAAGACCCGGCAGGTGGAGGCGCATCTTAAGAGCGGAAACCTGACCCTGCAATCCCTTTATCCCGTCCTGCAGGGGTATTTCAAGACGCTGCTGGAAAAGAAGGACTACGCCACCATTATCCTGTACGACCTGGCCGCCGGCGGCGCCAGCCTGCGAGCGTTGAAGAAGAAACGGCCTGATCTCTACGCCGAATTCGACACCGTGGCGGCCATGCTCAAATTACTGCAGCAGAGCGGCGCCATCCGATCCATCGACCCGGACAAGAGCATTGTCCTGATGGTGCTGATCGTGGTTGGTCTGGCCGGACTGCTGCCCCACATGGACCTGGTGATCTCGAAGAAGTCGCCGGCTTTTAAATCGCTTTCCAGTCAGGACGAATGGCTGGCATTCATGGCGGATGTGATTTTCCGGGTTCTCAAACCGGAATGATGAGTATTTTTGGGTAGTAATATCAACAATAACAGGGAGGATGCAATTATGGTTCAGGTAGATGTGGTCTGGGCGTACGCCTTCGGCGCGACGTTCGCGGCGGCTGCCGGCCGTCAGCTCGAAAAAGAGGAAAAGTCTTTTGACAACAAGTGGTATGTCTTTATCCTGATTTTCCTCTCGGTTTTCTTTGCCCCGTCGGGATTGTATCTTCTCTGGGAACACACCCAATGGGAGACGATGCAGGTGGCTAAAACCATGAAGGACATACCGGCGTGGCTGGTCACCCTGTTTGCGGTCACGAACGTGACCCAGGGGATACTGGGGTACTGGACCACGTTGAAACTGGTAAAAAAGAAAAACTACTACGGCGCCCATGCCAACTGGATGTGGGCCTGGATCCTGTTCTGGTTTATCCTGGTCTGCGGCTGGGACTGCACGGGGTATCAGCGATTCCTCTATGACATGAGCATGAACAACGGCGAACTCTGGTCCCCGGGAAAACATATGGGCCTCGGTTTTTTCATGAGCAACGTGTGGTGGACCCTGGTGATCATGGCCGTGTTTTTCGGTCCCATGCTCATCCATGGTTTTATCACGTTCACCCGGGAAGGGGCGAAGATGGATCCGTCCATCCGGCCGGAGGAGGTGCCCAATCCGATTATAATACTTGCGGCTTATTTCGGGATTCAATGGGTGGCCTGCCTGGGGCTGGCCATCGCGGCGGCTCTCATGGTCATGGGCCTGAAGAGTGTGACCGGCAGCACTCTGCTGGGATATCTGATCGGCGTACCGCTCTTCATCGTGCTGGCCCAGGTCCTGCTTTTCCGTCGCGGCATGCCCATGCAGAGAATCGCTAAACTTCTTTACATCAGGGAGCCGGGAGAAGCCTGATGCCAGGTTAAGGGGCCAAGGATTCAAGTGAACCGCAACAACCCCTTGAATCCTTGAACCCTTTATATCACTAAAAAGGAAACCGTCATGAGCGCTGAAGACATCCTGTTCCAGCCGTTTTCCCTGGGCAAACTGACCGTGAGCGGCCGGGTCTGTAAAACCGCCACTTCCGAAACCCGGGCCACCGAGGACGGGTTTGTTTCCGACGAGCTGCTGGCTTTTTACGAACCCATCGCCCGGGCCGGGACGCCGCTGATCATCACCGGCAACCTGTATGTCAGTCCGGAAGGCAAATCCACCTACCGCATGGGCGGCGCGGACGCGCCGGACAAGGTGCCGGGGCTGAAACGCTGGGCCGACCTGGCCCACCGATACGGCGGCAAGTTGTTCGGCCAGATCAACCACTGCGGCCGTCAGGTGTTCGCCCGGGCCATGGGGTTAAAGAGCGCCATCTCGGCTTCAGACGTGACGGAAAAGGTCATGGGCACGAAACCGCGGCCCATGACCATCGACGAGATCCGGCAGGCCGTGCGGCAGTTCGCGGACTCGGCCCAGTACTGCCAGGAAGCGGGGTTTGACGGCGTCCAGATCCATGCCGGCCACGGTTATCTCATCAACCAGTTCCTTTCGCCCTACACCAACCGCCGCCGGGACGAGTACGGCGGCGATCAGGGCCGGCGGCTCCGCTTCCTGCTGGAGGTATACCGGGCGGTGCGGGAACGGGTCGGACCGGATTACCCCCTGATCGCCAAGATCGGCGGCGCCGACGCCCTGACCGGCCGGGCCAGCCTGAGCACCGGCGAACTGGTCGAAACCGCCCGCATCCTCCAGGAAGAGGGGCTGGACGGCGTGGAAGTGACGGTGGGTCACTACGAGTCAGGGTTTCCCATGATCCGGGGAACTTTTAATGATTTCTTCAAGGGCCTGATGAAAGAAGGCATCGGCTGGCAGCTGCCCTTTATCCGGAAAACGGGCGTGACCCTGTTCCGCCATCCCATTGCTTTTGCCTTCAACCGCATCTGGCCCCATTACGAAGGGTTCAATACCGGCTATTCCCGGGAGTTCAAGAAAACGCTGACCATGCCGGTCATCTGTGTGGGCGGGTTTCTGACCCGCCAGGCGGCCGCCGACGCCATCAACCGTGGTTTATGCGACGCCGTATCCGTGGGCCGGGCCATGATCGCCGACCCGTATCTGTATGCCCATTTCAGAAAGAATGTTGCCGGTCCCAGGTGCTCCTTCTGCAACGGCTGCATTGCCAGGGCCGGCCGGCTGCCGGTGGAATGCTATGACCCGGAAGTGAAGGCCGAGAAAGACCGCATGATGGCAGCGGAAGCTGCGGGCTCAATGTAGCGGAGGTCTTTAGACCTCCATAGATGGAAAGGCGAAGTCTTTCATTGCCTTTCTGGAAGCCTGAAGGCTTCCGCTACACAAGTCGCGGCAGTAGCCAAAAAGTTGTAGCGGAGGTCTTTAGAGGGGGAGGGCGGACTCATGAACACAAGCCACGACCGGGAACTACAAGCGGTTCACGGTGAGCTCAAACGCCTGATCATGGACTGGGCCGCGGACAAGACCGTGGACGGGGACCGGGCCAGGCGACTGCGGCAAAGGGCCGTGGAGATCAATCACCGCCGGTACCGGGAAAACATTCCTTACTACCGCAAGGTATGTCGAATGGCGGACCTGGACACGGACAACCCGGGCTTGGACAATATCATTGCGCACCTGATGGTGACCGACGATATTTTCAAGTCCTATCCCCAGTCCCTGGTCGACGGAAAGAACTTCGAGGGCATGACCGCCTGGCTCTCCCGGATCAGCACCGTGGACCTGACAGGGCAGCTCCCGGGTGATGTCCGCAACCTGGACCAGTGGATCGAGGCCCTGGCCGCAAAGGGCATGAACCTGGTCTTTTCCTCGGGGACCTCCGGCAACATGTCGTTCGTTCCCAGGGACGAGGCTACCTGGACCCATTTTCTAAAGACGCCGCTGCTCTATCTGCCGCTGCTGATCGCCGAGCAGGGCATGATTTCACCCTGGAAATATTGGCTGCTGAAGCGGCTGATCAAAATGATACAGCCGGATGCCTTTTTGAAGATGGCCGATAAATTCGGCCGCTTCGTCCTGAAAGATTATGACGGCTACTTCTGCAATTTTTCCGGCGGCAACCAGGGCATCCAGTTGGTCGGCCAGGAGATCGCCAAATATTGCGGCTCGGCTTTTTTCCTCTACGACATGACCCTGTCCCCGGCCGCGGTGCGCGGTATTATTCGCGGCGCTCATTCTCCGGAAGAGCAGACCCTGGCCGACGAATTCCTCAGGGCCACGGTCTTCAACAAGGAAGCCAACTACGACCGCATGATCGGCGCGCTTCAGGAATCGGTCCGCCGGCGGCGAAAGGTCATTGTTTTCGGAACTCCGTATCTGCTCCTGGAAATATGCCAGAAAATCAAGGCCCGGCAGATTTCGCTTAAGGTCCGGAAGGGGAGCGGGGTGATTTTCGGCGGCGGCTGGAAATCCTTTGACGGCCGGCGCATTCCCGAGGAGGAACTGGTCCGCCTGCTGAGCGAAACCTTCGGCCTGGAGCCCCGGCATATCGCCGAAGGGTATTCCATGACGGAAATCCACGGCCTCATGTTGCGCTGCAGCCATAAGCGCTACCATGTTCCGCCCCACTTTGAGACCGTTATCCTGGACGAGTCCCTGAAACCGCTCGCCGGGGATGACGTCACCGGCGCCCTCGGCATCATCGACCCCTTTGCCGAGAGCTACCCGGGTTTTCTGGTGACCGGCGATACGGTCCGCCGGATCAACGCGCCCTGTCCCTGCGGCCGCTCCGGGCCGATGATTCTGTCCATCGAGCGGAGCGCCGGCCGCGAGGTCAAAGGGTGCGGCGGCATCATGGCCAAAATCAACGCGTAGCCCGGCGGGAGGAAAATATGGAATCAAGCAATCAGGGCGGGACAACCGCCGGAAACATTTTCTCCGGTCCCATCGGCGAATTCTGCCGGGAGCACAACCTGCTTCAGCCGGATGCCGACGGCGTCCAGCGGATCCCGTTTCTGATCAAGGGACAACTCCGCCTGCCCGGCCCGATCGCCATGGACACCATCCGTCAGGCTTTCGCGGACAAAGAATGCGGCCGGCCGCTGTCGTCGGCGCCGGTCACCCACGTCACCATCGGCGAAACGCAGGTGGCGCGCGAACCGGTTATCGACCGTCAGGCGATGACCCATACGGGGCAATATCTTTACTCTGTCATGCCCGTATTCCAGGCAACGGAAGTCATCGAAAAGGATTTCGGCCGTCTCTGCCGGGAGTTGTACAGCCTGCCGTTTGAAGAAATCCTTTCGTTCCTGCGGGCCCTGGGCGAGACCTTTGCCGCCAGCCGTTCCTTCCTGGACCATGTCCGGGAGGCCACCCTGCCGACGGCGCTTCTGCCGGACCGCTGGCATCGGGCCGGATTCGACACCATCGAGCTGCTGCTGGATGAAGGCAACGCCCGCCGGATGGTGGATAATGACCTGTGCGCCTGGAACCTGCCGGGAACGCGCTTTCTCGACGGCTGGGTCCCCCTGACGGAGGCCCCGGTTTTCCCCGAACCGGTCCACTTAATGGCCGCCGAAATATTCAGGGAACCGGACAAGGCCTGGCGGCCGCGCGTTCCAACGCTGCGCGCCATGCCCACCCGGCAGTTGCACATCACCGCCGGCAACGCCCCGCAGATTCCGCTGTTCTCGGCTCTCCGCGCCATCCTGACCAAGTCTCCGGCGGTGGTCAAGTCGCCCTATGGCGCCACCATTCCCGGCGCGCTGTTGGCCCTGGCCATGGCGACCGGCCGGCCCGATCATCCGGTCACCCGCCATCTCTCCATCGTCTACTGGCCGGGCGGTGACGAATCCGTGGAATCGGCTTTTTTCGCGCCCGGCAGCTTTGACCGCATCGTGGTCTGGGGCGCGCCCGAGGCGGTGGAATCGGTCAAAAAGCGAGCCGTTTTCACCAAGGTGCTGACCTTCAACCCGCGCTACGGTATTTCCATGATCGGCCGGGAAGCGTTTGCCGGAGACATCCGACACGTGGCTGACCGGACCCTGGCGGACTCCCTGGTCGCCAACCAGAAAGCCTGTATCGCCTCCCAGATTCATTACGTGGAAGGGGACGACGATCAACTGAAGGCTTATGCCGAGGCCCTGCGTCAGGGGCTGGAACGGTTCGACCAATACGCACCCAACTATATCGAACCCTTCTTCGAGGGGGAAATCAAGCGCCTGATGCGGGGTATGCTCATCGACGCCGACTGGTACATCAACCGGACAAACGGGCGGTTTTCATCCGGGGTGGTGGTCGTCAACCGGGAGTTCCCGCTTTCCTGCCTGACCATGCAACGGATGATCATCGTCCGCAAGGTCGGCGCGCTTTCCGATGTTCTGTCGTACCTGCATCCCGGTGTCTCCACGGTCAGTATTTTCCCGCCGGCCCGGCGGGAAGAACTCCGGGACGTGATCGCCGCGGCCGGCGTCAGCAACATCGTCGATATCGGTCAGAGCGGAACCATTTACCCCGGCCAGAGCCATGACGGCATGATGGTGCTGACGGAACTGGTGGACTGGAAGAACGGGTAGACAATCCGGCCGACAACGGGTATGGTTGCCGGCTGAAGAGATTCTATTGTCATTCAACCGTTATTTGCTGCTAAAGTATTGCAGCGGAGGTCTTCAGACCTCCACCTGGAAGGCTGAAACCTTCCCCTACACAGGCCGGGGCAGTTGCCCGGAAATAATGTAGCGGAAGGCTTCACAGGCTGTCTCGCAGCCTTCCTATATATTTTTGACTTTTTGCGATCCGATTTCGTTAGTTGATCGCCTGCTCTTTGAAAATTTGTTTAAAACATCTCCGACGCCAGGCTTTTTTGCCGCTGGGAGC